>NZ_JAOCLK010000004.1:0-150599 GCF_029845265.1 Ectopseudomonas oleovorans | reverse complement strand
GCGGCGCTACTGGGAGCATCAACTGCGTGATGACGAGGACTTTCGCCGGCATATAGATTATGTCTACATCAACCCTTGCAAACACGGGCTGGTGGGGCGGGTGGCGGACTGGCCCCATTCGAGCTTTCACCGTGATGTGGTGATGGGGCTTTACCCGGTTGATTGGGCGGGTGATATCGGGCTTGAGGTGCCGGGGGATGGGTAGGGGGCAAGGGGGCAGGTCTGCATCGTTCGGCGCATTACGCCTGCGGCTAATGCGCCCTACGGTTATGGCCTACGCATGTGCCTCGCGGCTCAGCACGTCGGCAACCCACTGGTTGATGCTCTTGTGCTCCAGTTCCGCTTTTACCGCGACCGTGGCGTGCAGCTCTGGCCCCAGGCGTAGGCTGAGCTTGCCGGAGTAGGTTTTTTGCGGCGGGCGATCCAGCTGAGCGCAGGTGTCGAGGTAGTCGTTCACTGCTTCTTCGAATGCCGTGCGAAGTTCCTGAACGGACTCACCATGAAAATGAAAACCCACCACGTCGCGAATGCCGGCGATGTGACCAACGAAAAGGCCGTCTTCGTCGCTGTACTCGATGCGGGCTGCATAGCCCTTGTAAGTCATTGCATGCGCATTCATGGGGTAACTCCTGCTTGTTCAAGGAAGGCCCGTGCATCGCGAACCTGATACGGCTTGGCTTCCTTGTCGTGATGGGGGCGGTGAAAGGTGCCAACCACGCCATTCAGTTCGAAGCGTACGCGTGAGCCATTGCCCTCGATAGCTCTGGCGCCGGCCGCTACAAATAGCGATTCAATGCGGGACCACTCAAGTGTGCTCGGTACCGGCTTGGCGAAGACTGCTTTCAGGATAGATTGGCGAAGTCTAATCAGTCGTTTGCTACAGGCCACGATGTTTGCCGAAGTATCTGCGTGACGCCTGGAATGGAGCGTTCGGCTTTTGGGGCTGGGGCTAATCCGCCCTGCAGGCATCCGGCCTGGCTCTATTTCCTGCCGCCATGCAGCGGTCGTCTACATGGCGGTAGGTTCGGCATTGTTTGGTGCTATAGCGGTTGGGATACACTTCTAAGCGTGTATGCGGAGGTTGGCTATGAATAAGGTCGTGCTGGTCGAGTTACTGCGCTCGCGACTGGATGGTTTGCTGGCTATCTATGCCTTTGGCAGTCGTGTCCAGGGTACGGCAGACGAAGGCAGTGATCTCGATTTGGCTGTATTGGTAAAAGGTTATGTTGATCCACTGGTGCTCTGGGAGCTTGCCAGCGAGGCTGCCGATATTGCGGGTTGTCCGGTTGATCTGCTGGATTTGCGCAGGGCTTCCACCGTGATGCAGCAGCAGGTGTTGGTAAAAGGCGAGCGCTGGTGGGTGGCTGAGGGGCCCGAGGCCGGTTTGTTCGAGTGTGCTGTGTTGAGCGAGAAGCTTGAGCTGGATCGGGCCAGGGCGCCTCTGTTACGGGATATCGAGCGAGATGGGCGGGTGTATGGCCGATGATGTGTTGTTGAACAAGGCCGCAAGCATCGAACGTGGCGTCAGGCGTGCGCGTGAGGAGTATGAGCGCGACCCGGCGAGTTTTGCAGAGGACTTTACTCGGCAGGATGCGGCCATTCTGAACATCCAGCGCGCTTGCGAGGCGGCCCTGGATATGGGGCAGCATTTGATTCGGCGCGAGCGTCTCGGTATTCCGCAGAGTGCGCGCGATGTTTTTGCGCTGCTGGCTGCAGGCGGCTGGATCGACGTTAGCCTGGCCGAAGCGCTGAAGCGCATGGTGGGCTATCGCAATATTGCTGTTCATGAATACCAGGCGCTGCAGCTACCGATTACCGTTGCGGTCATTACCCGCCACCTGGGTGAATTTCTCGATTATTCCAAGAACATTCTGTTGAAGGATGCGCGGGAGGATTGAGGTTTTTCTCTCAGAAAAACGTTGTCATATCCGCACAGGTGGGCGGCTGGTTTCGTGGTGAGCCTGCTATCGATTCGCCGCGAGGCGCGGCTCCTACTGGGTGGTGGCTGCCTTGACGTGTGAAGGCTGGGGGCGCCTTGCTATGCAGAAGTCCAGTTCCGGTGTAACAAGCTGGGATTTATAGGGCCCAGGGACAGGCCGCGATTTCCCCTACTTCCGCTTATGGCGTGCGTGGTCTGTTCTGAGTCGCTCTTACTTGACGTGCCTGATTGGACCCGCGTACTTCGCTATGGCCAGATCGCTTGTGACCAATATAAAGCCTTCAGTGGTGGCCTGAGCAATCAGCATTCGATCAAATGGGTCGTTATGTATAGGTGGAAGAGCGGCGGCTGCAATGCTGTGCTGCCCGGTCATTGCCAGCTCTTGATAGTCTGCATCGAGCAGTGCTCTTCTGAGTACTGCCGGGTTAAAGTGGAAGTGGGCCTTGCCCATGGCATGCTTGATGCCAACCTCCCAGATGCTCGCAGCGCTGAAGAGCAGTTCGTTGTTGCGGTCGTTGATCAGATTGGCCGCGTCGGTTGGCAGTGAGGTGGGGGTGGCGCAGGCCCAGAGTAAAATATGAGTGTCGAGCAGCAGTTTCATGCGCCGAACATCGACTCGATTTCATTCTGAAACGGTGTGTCAATGTCGTCTGGCACATTGAAAACGCCAGTCAGCATCCCGGTGCGAGGTTTGCTTTCCTGGTTGATCGAGATGACCTTCACCATCGGCTTGCCTGCCTTTGCGATGATAAACGGGCTGCCTTGGCTGGCATCGAGAATCAGTTGTGACAGGTGCGTCTTGGCGTCGTGAATATTGACCATTTTCGGGCTGTTGGTGGGGGTCTCGGTTTTCATGGTGGAGTACCTGGTTAGCTAACGTGGTTAGTCTATTCTCCGGCGTTCCTGTTCGCAATCGTTGGTGCTAGCCGTGGTTTCCTCCAGTTTTGTGGGTGGGCTTGAGCTCCACGAGATGGCTTGAGGTGATTTGTCTCTGGTGCCAGGTGTGGGCTGCGTAACGACGGATTACGCTCGCTGATCCATCCCGCGCGATGCCATCAGCAGCCCTGAAATTGTAGGAGCCCCGCCCCGGGGCGAATTTTGGTAATCCGGTGCGATTTCGCTGAGGCCGCGATTCGCCGCGAGGCGCGGCTCCTACAGTGAGTAGGTGGCTTACTCAGGTGTCAGGTGTGGGCTGCGTCCGACGGATTACGCTTCGCTAATCCATCCCGCGCGATGCCTTCAGCAGCCCTGAAATTGTAGGAGCCCCGCCCCGGGGCGAATTTTTGTAATCCGGTGCGATTTCGCTGATGCCGCGATTCGCCGCGAGGCGCGGCTCCTACAGTGAGTCGGTGGCTTACTCAGGTGCCAGGTGTGGGCTGCGTAACGACGGATTACGCTTCGCTGATCCATCCCGCGCGATGCCTTCAGCTGTAGGAGCCCCGCCCCGGGGCGAATTTTGGTAATCCGGTGCGATTTCGCTGAGGCCGCGATTCGCCGCGAGGCGCGGCTCCTACAGTGGGTCGGTGGCTTACTCTGGCGCCAGGTGTGGGCTGCGTCCAGCGGATTACGCTCGCTGATCCATCCCGCGCGATGCCATCAGCAGCCCTGAAATTGTAGGAGCCCCGCCCCGGGGCGAATTTTTGTAATCCGGTGCGATTTCGCTGAGGCCGCGATTCGCCGCGGGGCGCGGCTCCTACAGTGGGTCGGTGGCTTACTCAGGTGCCAGGTGTGGGCTGCGTAACGACGGATTACGCTTCGCTGATCCATCCCGTGCGATGCCTTCAGCAGCCCTGAAATTGTAGGAGCCCCGCCCCGGGGCGAATTTTGGTAATCCGGTGCGATTTCGCTGAGGCTGCGATTCGCCGCGAGGCGCGGCTCCTACAGTGGGTCGGTGGCTTACTCTGGTGTCAGGTGTGGGCTGCGTCCAGCGGATTACGCTTCGCTAATCCATCCCGCGCGATGCCTTCAGCTGTAGGAGCCCCGCCCCGGGGCGAATTTTGGTAATCCGGTGCGATTTCGCTGAGGTCGCGATTCGCCGCGGGGCGCGGCTCCTACAGTGGGTCGGTGGCTTACAACGCCAGGCGCATCGACAAATCCACCGCCTTCACATCCTTGGTCAGCGTCCCTAGCGAGATGTAGTCCACGCCTGTCTCGGCGACCACGCGCAAGGTGCTGTCGTTGATCCCGCCCGAGGCTTCGAGCTTGGCGCGGCCGGCGGTGAGTCTTACGGCTTCGCGCATGTCGTCCAGTGACAGCTCGTCGAGCATGACGATATCGGCTCCCGCTTCCAGCGCTTGGCGCAGTTCTTCCAGGCTTTCCACTTCCACCGGCTTGCCTGGGGCGATCTGGTGGGTGGCGTTGATGGCCTGGGGGGTGTGTTTTTCCTTGATCAGGAAGGTGTCGAATATCTCTGTGTATGGGGTTCGCCTCGCGGTACGGCGGATTCGTAGAATGGAATAGCCGGAGGCGTGACCGTGATTTGCCGCTGTGGCAACCGTCAAAAAGGGCGCAGCTGCGAATGGTGCCCGGTATGATGGTGCAGCGTTCAACTCCTGGCATAGAGCAAGGGTTTGCTATGACTGATCAAGATATCCGCTGGCTACAGCGACTGAGCAACTATCAGCGTGCCCTTGGGCAACTGACCCGGGCGGTTGAGCTGGCGCAGAGTCGTCCGCTCAGCGAGTTGGAGCGACAGGGGCTGATCCAGGCATTCGAGTTTGTTTTCGAGTTGGCCTGGAATCTGATGAAAGATTATTTTGTTTATCAGGGCAATCCGGCTATTACGGGGTCTCGCGATGCGATTCGCACGGCGTTCAAGCAGGGGCTGGTCGTCGATGGCGAAGGTTGGATGGAGATGATCAAGAGCCGTAATCAGACGGCCCATACCTACAATGAATCCATCGCTATTGAGATCGCCGAGCGCATTCTGGCGCGTTATCAGGATCTCTTCGTGCAATTTCAGCAACGGATGCAAGGGCTGGCCAGCGAACTATGACGGGTGAGAGTCGGTTCGGGTTGCCGCTGCATGCGGTCGAGAAGTTATGCGCTGTTTTTCGCGCGTGTCCGCAGGTCGAGCGAGTCATTCTGTATGGCTCACGTGCCAAAGGTAATTATCGAGTTGGGTCGGATATCGATCTGACGGTTGAGGGGGAAGGGCTCTCACTGGCGCAGTTATTGGCCATGGAGAGCCAGATCGACGAGTTGTTGCTGCCCTGGATGGTCGATCTTTCTCTCAAGGATCGTATCGATAACCCGGCGCTGCTCGATCATATCGCTCGCGTCGGGTTGACCTTTTATGAGCGCGGCAGGGCGGATGTGTAGGGTGGAGTCGTCGTAGTTGCCTCCATCATCATCGTTTGTCATCAGGCTGCTGGTGATGCAGATAGCTGCACTCAGCGCGATGCCTTCAGCAGCCCTGAAATGGTAGGAGCCCCGCCCCGGGGCGAATTTTTGTAATCCAGCTCGATTTCGGTGAGGCTGCGATTCGCCGCGGGGCGCGGCTCCTACAGTGGGTCGGTGGTTTACTCAGGTGTCAGGTGTGGGCTGCGTCCAGCGGATTACGCTCGCTAATCCATCCCGCGCGATGCCTTCAGCAGCCCTGAAATTGTAGGAGCCCCGCCCCGGGGCGAATTTTGGTAATCCGGTGCGATTTCGCTGAGGCCGCGATTCGCCGCGAGGCGCGGCTCCTACAGTGAGTCGGTGGCTTGCTCTGGCACCAGGTGTGGGCTGCGTCCAGCGGATTACGCTCGCTGATCCATCCCGCGCGATGCCATCAGCGGCCCTGAAATTGTAGGAGCCCCGCCCCGGGGCGAATTTTGGTAATCCAGCGCGATTTCGCTGAGGCTGCGATTCGCCGCGGGGCGCGGCTCCTACAGTGAGTCGGCGGCTTACTCAGGTGTCAGGTGTGGGCTGCGTCCAGCGGATTACGCTCGCTAATCCATCCCGCGCGATGCCTTCATCGGCCCTGAAATTGTAGGAGCCCCGCCCCGGGGCGTAATGCTGTTCATTTAAGAAATGGTCGGACGCGATCAGTCCCCTCGCCCCTTCGGGGAGAGGGTTAGGGAGAGGGGAAAACTGGCAGTTTTGCGGCGTTTTCAGCCCTCTCCCCCAGCCCCTCTCCCATAAATGGGAGAGGGGAGTCAATCGCGTGCAACCTTAAGTGAGCAGCATTACGCCCCGGGGCGAGCTTTTTGTAGCTCAGCGCGATTTCGCTGAGGCCGCGATTCGCCGCGAGGCGCGGCTCCTGCAGTGAGTCGGTGGCTTATAGGGCCAAGCGCATCGACAAATCCACCGCCTTCACATCCTTGGTCAGCGTCCCTAGCGAGATGTAGTCAACGCCGGTCTCTGCGATCACGCGCAAGGTGCTGTCATTGATCCCGCCCGAGGCTTCGAGTTTGGCGCGGCCGGCGGTGAGTCTTACGGCTTCGCGCATGTCGTCCAGTGACAGCTCGTCGAGCATAACGATATCGGCTCCCGCTTCCAGCGCTTCGCGCAGTTCTTCCAGGCTTTCCACTTCCACTTCCACCGGCTTGCCCGGGGCGATCTTGTGGGCGGCGGCAATTGCCTGGGCGATGCCGCCGCAGGCCGCGATGTGGTTTTCCTTTATAAGGAAAGCATCGTACAAACCGATGCGGTGGTTGTGGCAGCCGCCGCAGGTTACGGCGTACTTCTGGGCCAGGCGCAGGCCCGGTAGGGTCTTGCGAGTGTCCAGCAGTTTTACCTGGGTGCCTTCAACCAGGTCGGCATAGTGGCGGCAGCGGGTGGCGACTGCAGACAGGGTCTGCAGGAAGTTCAGGGCGCTGCGCTCGCCGCTGAGCAGGGCGCGGGCCGGGCCTTCTAGGCGGAACAGAGTCTGGTCGGCGCTGACCTTGTCGCCATCCTGCACCTGCCAGTGCACTGCGACGCGCGGGTCGAGCTGGCGAAATACCGCATCGACCCAGGCGGTGCCGCAAATTACTGCTTCTTCCCGTGTGATCACGCGGGCGCTGGCCAGGCGCTCGGCCGGTATCAGCTGGGCGGTGATGTCGCCGCTGCCAATGTCTTCGGCCAGGGCGCGGCGGACGTTGGCTTCGATTTCGCTGCTGAGGTCGGCGAGGGTCAGGTTGGGCATGATCGGCTCCGGTGTAGACGAGCGGCGATTATAGAGCCAGGCAGGGGCAGGGCAATGGGCTGAAGTGTGCTCGCAGCCATCGAAGGGCAAAGGATTTCGCTGCGGCGTGCGGCATCAGAAAAGGCATGTGCGGCCCGACCAGCGGGGCAGCGTCACAGGGCTGTCAGCGTTAGGCTGCAGAGATACGGCTGTCGTGTATTGGCTACCGTCTGGAGGTGGCGTGTAGCTATCTGTGATCTGGGTCATGTCTGTGGGAAAAATTGGCTTGGTATGGCGCGCAGCCTCCCTATAATGGCTTTACTTTTTTTATTATTGACGCCAGGCCTTTGACGTTAAGGACGACGCTCGGTTGACGCTGTGCAGACCAGGAAGCTCGGGTTCGGGCAGTCTGCGGGAGACTAGAATGAAGACCGACGCGAATGTGGTGCCGCTGACCAAGGCCACCGCTGAGCAATCGCCAACTTCGCCGGTAGGAAGACTGCCCGTGGCGCTGATTCAGGTGCGTGACAAAGCCGCGCAACAGCTCAAGCAGAACCTGCAGAGCCTGTTCGACAATGCTGACGATACCCTCTTCGAGATGGCGGATCGGGCGACCAGCAATGCCGAGCAGAACGCTTTCTTCGAGGCGATGCGCGACCTGCGCCTGAAGCGCAAGAACATCGAGCGCGGCTTTCTGCAGAAGGTGTTCGAGTCCTTCGCCAATCTCAATCAGTACGAAATCGGCAAGCCGCAGCCGGCTCTGGATGCGGTTTCGTTCGACAGTCTGAGCCTGGTGCAGAACGACGAGTTGGAGGAGACCGTGGCGCTGGATGCCATGGTGGCCAAGGTGATGAGTCGTGATGCCATGGCGCTGGGCCACCTCACCACACGCCTCAACGCCGTAATCAGCAAGAAGCTTGACGACAAGAGCAATCCACTCGGTCCAACCCTGCTCAGTGAGTACTTCCTCGATGCCTGCAGCGGCTTGGGTGTGGAGATCAAGGTCAAGCTGATCATCCTTAAGTTGTTCGAAAAATACGTACTAGGCAGTTGCGACATTCTGTATGCCGAGGCCAACCAGGCGCTGGTCAATGCCGGTGTGTTGCCGGAATTGAAGTCCGCACCGCCACGCCGTCAGCAACGCCCTGCCGCTTCCGCTTATGCACAGTCCTCGGGCGAGGAAGGCATTTCCCTGCTCGAGGGTGCCGACCAGAGCGTTCAGGAAGTCTTCGGTGCGCTGCAGGATTTGCTCTCGCAAGTACGCGGTACTGCCATGCCGCGCCGCGCTCAGGTGGCCGATGCGTTACCGATCACCAGCAATGATCTGATGCGCCTGCTCTCGCACATGCAGCAGCGCGCTCCGGCGCACGTCAATATCGAGGACTTCGATCTGCGCGATCAGCTCGAGCGCCTGCTCGAACGTGCCAGCGTCAAGAGTGGCAAGGCGCGCGTGGTCGGCGAAGTCGATGAAGACGTGATCAACCTGGTGTCGATGCTGTTCGAGTTCATTCTCGATGACCGCACTCTGCCGGACTCGCTCAAGGCCCTGATTGGCCGCCTGCAGATTCCGATGCTCAAGGTGGCGGTGCTGGACAAGACCTTCTTCAGCCGTGGCAGCCATCCGGCGCGCCGCTTGCTCAACGAGATCGCCTCTGCCGCGCTGGGTTGGGTCGATCAGGACGATGCACAGCGTGACAGCCTTTATCAGAAGATCGAGCAGGTGGTGCAGCGTCTGCTGAACGATTTCGTCGATGATCCGGCGATCTTCTCCGAACTGCTGGCCGAGTTCATGGCGTTCACTGGCGATGAGCGTCGTCGTAGTGAACTGCTCGAACAGCGTACTCGCGACGCCGAGGAAGGCAGCGCCAAGGCCGAATTGGCCCGCCGCCAGGTCGAACATGCACTGAACGAGCGGCTGCTGGGCAAGACCCTGCCGGAAGTGGTGGTGCGGCTGCTGCAGGAAGCCTGGAGCAAGGTGCTGATGCTCACTTGCCTCAAGCATGGCGTGGAATCGGACGAATGGCAGGCTGCGCTGCAGACCATGGATGAGCTGGTCTGGAGTGTCGCCCCGCACGAGGATCCCGAGGCGCGTCTGCGTTTGCTGGAACTGGTGCCCGGCTTGCTCAAGGCGCTGCGCGAAGGCATGGCCAGTGCGGCGTTCGATCCGTTCTCTACCAGCGAATTCTTCAGCCAATTGGAAGTGCTGCATGTGCAGGCCTTCCAACGCTTCAAGCGCGCGGCCCCGGAAGCCGAGACGGCCGTTGCCGAGGATGCAGCGCACACCGATCCGAGCGAAGCCGGCATCGATTTGCCACTGCTGGAGCTGCCGGCCGCCGAAGAGGTCGAGGACGCTCCGGCGATGGTCGAGGTGGTCGAAGAGATCATTCTGCTCGCGCCGGGCCAGACCCGTCCGCAGGAGCCGGATGTAGTGCTCCCGGACGACGACGAGGCGTTGCTGCAGGTGGACAGCCTGCGTGTGGGTAGCTGGGTGGAAATCCAGGAAGATGAAGAGCACAAGCTGCGCTGCAAGCTGGCGGCGATCATCAAGCCGACTGGCAAGTATGTGTTCGTCAATCGCACCGGCATGAAGGTGCTGGAGAAAACGCGCAACGCGCTGGCGGTGGAGTTCCGCCGCAACGCCGTGCGCCTGCTTGACGATGCGTTGCTGTTCGACCGCGCCCTGGAGTCGGTCATTGGCAATCTGCGTAAGTTGAAGAACGCCTGAGAGCAACTCCGCTGCTGATATCTGTAGGAGCCGGCTTGCTGGCGATGGTCCTTGTCAGGCGAGCATTTGATCGCCAGCAAGCTGGCTCCTACAAACTCCCGCCTGCGTTTGGTTGATTGGTATCGCCCACCCGCTAACGTTTGCCACTCTTCGTTTTAGCGTGAGATTTTCCCGCCTTTGCACATCCTGTTGCGGCCTCGCGCTTGGCCGACGTAGCCACCTGCTCTAGAGTGGTGACACGTTCAGGAGTGCCACATGCTGCTCGACCCTTCCACTGGCTGGTTTCAGGGCATCCCTCACTGCCCATCGCCGAATTTCAACGCTCGCCCCGGTGGCGAGATCTCTCTGCTGGTGGTGCACAACATCAGCCTGCCACCCGGGCAGTTCGGTACTGGCAAGGTGCAAGCGTTCTTTCAGAACCGCTTGCCGGTGGACGAGCATCCTTTCTTCGCCGAAATTGCTTCCTTGCAGGTTTCCGCGCATTTTTTCATCGAGCGTGATGGCGGGCTGACGCAGTTCGTCTCCTGTCTGGATCGTGCCTGGCACGCCGGGGTTTCCTGGTTCGAGGGGCGCGACAACTGCAACGATTTTTCGCTGGGTGTGGAGCTGGAAGGGACGGATGATCTGCCTTATACCGATGCTCAATACGCCAGGTTGGCCGAGCTGACGCGGCAGTTGCTGGACGCTTACCCGGCACTGTCGACGCAGCGCATCCGCGGCCACAACGATATCGCGCCTGGGCGCAAGACCGACCCGGGGGCAGCGTTCGACTGGTCGCGTCTGCACGCCGAATTGAAGGAGAGGTAGCAATGAGTTTTCTGGTGATTCTGCTGGTGCTGTGGGTCGAGAAATTTTCTGCCTGGCGTCTGCGCATCCAGCAGGACGGCCCCTGGTTGGCACAGCTCCAGCGTTTGCAACAGGGTGGTTTTCAGCAGGCGCCCTGGCTGTGCCTGGCGCTGCTGGTGTTGCTGCCGGTGCTGGTGCTGGGGCTGCTCTTGCTGGTGCTCGAACCGCTGGCTTACGGTTGGCTGGCGTTGCCCGTGCATTTGCTGGTGCTGATCTACAGCCTGGGGCGTGGCGATCTGCTCGCCGCCCTGGGGCCGTTTCGTGATGCCTGGCGGCGTGGCGATGGTCAGGCGGCTTATCACGTGGCCGAACGTGACCTTTCGTTAGAACCGGAGGAGGGCAGCGAGCTGCTGGTGCAGGTTCAGGGGCACTTGCTGTGGCAGGCGTATCAAAGCTTCTTCGCGGTTATTTTCTGGTATCTGCTGCTTGGGCCGATGGCGGCGCTGGCGTATCGCCTGCTGGCGCTGAGCGCCGAGCATGCGCAGCAGCCGGCGTTGCGTGAGCGAGCGGTGCAACTGCGACATGCCTTCGATTGGCTGCCGGCGCGGGTGCTGGCCTCCAGTTTCGCGCTGGTCGGTAATTTCGTCGCCGTCAGCCGCGCCTTGCTGCATGAGCTGCTGAGCTGGGACATTTCTGCCGCGCAACTGGTGATCAAGGCCGGACGTGCGGCCGCTGAGATGCCGCCGCCAGTGATGGGTGAGGAGGGTGTCGATACCCTGGATCAGCTGTGGCAACTGCTGATTCGTGCCGCAGTGGTCTGGTATGCCGGTTATGCGGTTTGGGTGTTATTCATCTAGAGATCCTGCCCAAGCGCTATGCAGGGCGGGGGCAGCCTGCTGTCACGCACAGTGGCGGGTTGCACCCGCCCTACGTGCCGGCTTTGTGGAAGCCGCGCCCTGCGGCGAATGGCAAAACAGCATTCGCCCCGAGTCGGTGCTCCTACACGGCCTTAGCTGGACGCGCTCAGCGCGCATTTAACCTTAAGTTACAGAGGCGCGTGTCGATAAGGGGTATAAGGAGGCGGTAGCCGACCCTGTTTGGTGATTTTCGTCACATTTATCTGCCTGTATTCGCCGCGTCGATTCACGCGCCACAGGTCGGGCTGCACAGGACGCCGTCGTCAGCCCGTGAGAGGCTCTGCGGCCGTTCAAGCGATACCAATAACAATAAAATGGCAACTGGAGACGTCTAGTGAAGACAGTGTTGTACCCGGCCATCGCGCTGATGAATCGCCTCAGCTTCGGCATGAAGTTCAGCCTGATCAGCGTTTTGTTCTTCCTGCCTATGCTCGTCACCAACTTCTATCTGGTGCGTGACTCCTATCGTCAGTTCGTTGGTACCCAGACTGCCCTGGAAAGCCTCGAGCTACTCGGCAGTAGCTTGCAGCTGCGCCGCGATCTGGAGAGCCTCAACGACCTGGTGCAGATCAACGCGATGATCGGTCAGTCCGGTCAGGCGGGGGATCTGGAGGGGCGTATAGATCAACTGCAGCAGTCGCTCAATACCGGCCTGCAAGGGCTGCAGCCGGTGACCAGCGATGCCGAGCAGGCAGCGGAGTTCGTCGCCAAGCGCGACGAATTGCTGGCCGAGCTGAAAAGCGCAGAGGCCGAGACCTCGTTGCAGAGCAAGACCGTCATCGTCGAGAAGCTGCTGGGCTCCTCCCAGGTCTTCATCAAGCTGGTGGCCAGCCAGGCGGGGTTGAGCCAGGACCCGCAACGCCAGGTGCGGCAGATTACCGAGCTGATCACCAACGTCACCCCGCAGATCACCAATGTGCTCAGCCAAGGCCGTGCCATCGGCGCCTATTCCCTGGGGCAGGGTTTTCTCAATTCGGCGGCCAGTACCAAGTTCGATGACCTGCTGCTGCAGTTGGAGAAGTTGCATGCCGAGTACGGCCTGAATCTGCAGGAGGCACTGGCCGGTAACGTCGCGGCGCAGAATGGGCTGGGCAGCCTGGCCGAAGCCAGTCGCCAGAGTCTGAAGGACAGCGGCGTACTGTTCGAGGATCAGGTGATCATCGCCGACAGCCTGGATACGCCCTGGGCGCAGTTCTACGATCAGGTCAGCCAGGAAATGGCCAAGACCTACGCCTTCAACGACGGCCTGCTGGCGTTCCTCGATAGCCAGTTGAGTGAGCGGCTGACCGAGAACCGAGCACAGATGGTGTTGCTGGTGGTGGCGTTGGTGGTGGTGTTCCTGTTGATCGTCTACCTCTACAGCGGCTTCTACGTTTCCACCCGCTCTACCCTGAAAAACCTGGGTAAGGTGATGGACAGGGTTGCCGCAGGCGATATGACGGCCAACTTCCAGGCACAGAGCCGAGACGAGCTGGGCGAGCTGGGGCAGGTGTTCAACCAGACCGTGGTGCGTATCCATGACCTGATCGAGCGCGTCGGGCATACGGTGGGCGAGGTCGGTGGCCAGGCGGATCGTGTCGAGCTGGTTTCAGGCGAGAGCAACCAGGCGGTGGCTGGTCAGCGTGCACAGATCGAGCAGGTGGCCACGGCGATGAACCAGATGTCCGCCACTGCCCAGGAGGTGGCGCGCAGCGCCGCCGCTGCGGTGGGTAGCGCGCAGAGCGTTAATCAGGAAACGGTCAGTGGCCGCGCATTGGTCGAGCAGCAGGTCGGTGCGATCCAGCGTCTTGCCGGTGAAATCGACCAGTCAGTGGCGGTGATCAACCAGCTGGCCAGCGACAGTGCGGCGATCAGCCAGGTACTCGATGTGATCAAGGGCATCGCCGAGCAGACCAACCTGCTGGCGCTCAATGCTGCCATCGAGGCGGCGCGGGCTGGTGAACAGGGTCGCGGTTTCGCCGTGGTGGCTGACGAGGTGCGCAACCTGGCCAAGCGCACCCAGCAGTCCACCGAAGAGATCGAAGCGATGATCGCCAAGCTGCAGGGCGGTGTGGGGGCGGCGGTGAAGGCGATGAACGCCAGTCACCAGATGGCGGATGGTACGGTCAGCCAGTCGGCCAAGGTGCAGCAGGCCCTGGAGAACATCCTCGGCGCAGTGGGCATGATCGTCGACCAGAACCAGCAGATCGCCGCGGCGGCCGAGCAGCAGACGGCGGTGGCGCACGATATCGACCAGAATATCGTCGAGATCAATCATGCGGGTGAGCGCACCGCTGCCGGTGCCAGCCAAACCGAGCAGGCCAGCCGCGAGCTGAGCGAGCTGGTTACGCGTCTCAAGCAGTTGATCGGCGCGTTTCGCGTCTGATCGCTCCTCCCACAGGCTTCCCTTGGCCATTGCTCTGACCCTGTAGGAGCGGTGCCCCGCCGCGAGCTTGGGCGACTCTCTCCAGTCGCCTTTCCTGCGCAGAGCCTGTCCTCGAAGCGTTCCTGGTCGGAGGACGGGAATCCAGAGTCTCTGTAGCTCCTGGGCTCCCGCCTTCGCGGGAGTGACGGTGAAGGTTGTTCCATAACAACCGGAAGCACAGATGGCACGTGTAGGAGCGGCGCCCCGCCGCGAATCAGGGCGACACGGTCTGGAAGCATTCGCCCCGGGGCGGGGCTCCTACAGACGGTCATGTAAGACGATTTTCCTGAGGTCTATGCCCAGCCGAACAACTCATCCGCATTACGGCTGCTGGCCGTAGCCAGCTCTTCGGCTGTAACGCCACGCAACGCTGCCAGCTCGGCACAGATGTCAGCCAGGTACTCCGGGCTGTTGCGCTGGTTGGGGTACATGGCTGGGGCCATGTCCGGTGAGTCGGTTTCCAGCACGATGCTCTCCAACGGCAGCTGCGCCACCACCTTGCGCAGTCGATTGGCTTGCGGCCAGGTAGCGGCGCCACCAAGACCGAGGCGGAAACCCAGCTTGATGTACTCGCGCGCCTCCTCGTAGCTACCGGCGAAGGCGTGGATGATGCCGCCGCGCGCCAGACGAAAGCGCTTGAGGGTGGCGATGGTCGCGGCATGGGCGCGGCGCACGTGCAGCAGCGCCGGCAGTTCGAAGTCGGCAGCAAGTTGCAGCTGTGCTTCGAACAGCGCCTGCTGGCGCTGCCGATCCAACTGCTCCAGGTAATAGTCCAGACCGAACTCACCGACGGCGCACAACTTGTGGTGCCCAGCCAGTTTGCTCAGCCAGTCGCGCAGCTCAAGGAGATCCTGCGGACGATGTTCGTCCAGATAGACTGGATGCAGGCCGAAGGCTGCGTACAGGCTTTCATCTTCTTCGACCAGCTGCCATAGCCGCTGCCAGTTGGCCTGGTAGACGCCGAGCACGACCATGCGCTGCACGCCCAGCGCGTGGCTGCGCGCGAGTACTTCGTCGCGATCGGCGTCGAAGTCGGGGAAGTCCAGGTGCGTATGGGTGTCGATCAGGCGCATGGGCCAAGCTTCGGTGATTTTTCAGGCAGATGCCAGGCGTGGATACGTCTACTACCCGTCATGATCGCCCGCCAGCGGGCGTCAGAAACTACAGGCGCGCCTTGAAACTGCGTTCGATGGCCTCGATGCCGGGGCTATAGTCGTTGTTCTCCACCGCCTGTAAGGTCCAGGCCAATACCCGTTCGGCAATGCGTTCGTGCTGCTGGCTCATGGCATTGACCCGCAGCGGCAGGAAATCCAGCAACTGGGTATCGCCGAATGTGGCCAGACGCACTGAAGGCCATTGCTCGCTGCCCTGTTCGCGTAGCGCATCGAACACCCCTTCGAGCAGCACGTAGGCGGTGGTCAGCAGCGCATCCGGCGAGCCGACTTCCTCCAGCAGTGTTTGCATCTGTCGGTAGCCACAAGCACGGCTGAACAGCTCACCGTGATAGACGCTGACGCGCCCGTCGAAACCTTCCAGTGCCGAACGGAAGCCGCGTTCGCGCGCCTGGCTGATGACCAGTTCAGCGCGTGCGCCAAGCAGCGCGATATGACGCGGTTTGGGCGTCAGCAGGCTGGCGGTGAGGGTGCGTCCGGCTTGTTCGTCATCGCTGACCACCGAGCGAATGTGAGTGGGCGACAATGCCCGGTCGACTGCGATCACGGGCAGGCCGGTGGCGACGATGCTGGGGTACAGCGGGTCGTCCGGCGGTAGGCAACTGGCGACGATCAGTGCCTCGCAGCGACGCGAGCGAAACAGGTCGAGCAACTGCCGTTCGCTGCTCGGGTCGTCATCGGAACTGGCGATCAGCAACTGGTAGCCGGCGGCGCGGGCCTTCTGCTCGAGCAGCTTGGCCAGGCGCGCATAGCTGGGATTTTCCAGGTCCGGCAGGATGAAACCGAGGCAGCGACTCTGCCCGCGCCGCAGGCTGGCAGCCTGCTGATCCGGGCGATAGCCATGCTCTTCGACCACCGCCAGCACCCGGGCCACGGTGGCAGGGCTGATCCGGCGTTTCTCTGCCTGACCGTTGATCACGTAGCTGGCGGTTGTAACCGAGACCTGAGCCAGGCGGGCGATGTCGCTGAGTTTCACGGGCGCATCCTGAATCGCTGATTGAGAGGGCGTGCGAGCGCCGCGAGTCTACGCGACTCGGCGACGGCCGGGCTTCAAGGATCACTCATTATCGGATAAGGTGCCAGCGCTTGATGAATCGTTTCAGCATGCTGATTCATCGACTAGTCTTAGCCAAAACAATAAGTCGGAGACCACTATGCTCGAACTCGATGCCAGCCAAATCCAGATGGGCCGGGCTGCGGCGAACAAGGACGAAGCTCTGGCCATGCTTGGCGATGCGCTGGCCTCTGCCGGCCTGGCCACTCCGGCTTATCTCGAAGGCCTGCAGGCGCGTGAAGCCCAGGGTTCGACCTTCCTCGGCCAGGGCATCGCCATTCCCCATGGCACGCCGCAGACCCGCGACCAGGTGCTGCGCACCGGCGTCAGCCTGATCCAGTTCCCCGATGGGGTGGACTGGGGCAATGGCCAGCAGGTGTACCTGGCCATCGCCATCGCCGCGCAATCCGACGAACACCTGCATCTGCTACAACTGCTGACCCGCGCGCTGGGCGAGGGCGATCTGAGCCAGGCGCTGCGTGAGGCCCGTGAGCCGGCGCAGATTCTCGAACTGCTGCAGGGCGCACCGCAGGCGCTGGCGCTGGACGGCCAACTGGTGGCACTGGGGCAGCCGGCTGAAGATTTCGACGAATTGCTTTGGCAGGGCGCGCGCCTGTTGCGCCAGGCTGGCTGCGCACGCAGCGGTTTCGCCCTCGGTCTGGCCCGTGGCGAGCCGCTGCCGCTGGGCGATGGCCTGTGGTGGCTGCACAGCGAGGCCAGTGTCGAGCGGCCCGGGCTGGCCTTCGTCACCCCGGCGCAGCCGCTGAGTTTTCGCGGCGAGGCGTTGCGCGGTCTGTTCTGCCTGGCCAGCCAGGGTGAGGCGCATCGCCAGGCGCTGGAGCGCCTGTGCGATGTGTTGATCGGTGGCCGCGCGGCGGCTTTCAGTGAAGCCAGTGATAGCCGCCAGGTAATCGAGGCGCTGGGCGGTGAGGTGCCGCCGGACTGGCCCAGCCTCAGTGTGCCGCTGCTCAATGCCCATGGCCTGCACGCGCGCCCGGCCAAGGCGCTGAGCGAATTGGCGCAGGGGTTTACCGGCGATATCCGCGTGCGCCTGCTTGGCGATACGGGCGCCGGGGTCTCGGCCAAGAGCCTCAGTCGCCTGCTGGCGTTGGGTGCGCGGCGTGGCCAGATGCTCGAATTCAGCGCTGAACCGGCGATTGCCGACAGTGCGCTGCCTGCCATTCGCGCTGCACTGGAGAGTGGTCTGGGGGAAACGGTCGAACCGCTGAGCGAGGCATTGCCGGAAGTGGCTGCGCAGTTGCAGGCGCTCGAGGCTGTCGCGCCGGTTGCCGGGAGCCGCCTGCTGGCGGTCGGTGCGTCGCCGGGTATCGCCATCGGCCCAGCATTGGTGCGCACGCCGCCAGTGTTTGATTTTGCCGAGCAAGGCCAGGGTGTCGAACAGGAACGAGCGCGACTGGCGTCAGCCCTGGCCGCTGTCGCTGCGCAGATCCAGCGTCTGGTCGATGGCGCCGGTGTGGCGAGCATCCGGGAAATCTTCAGTGCTCACCTGGCCATGCTCGCCGATCCGGCGCTGCGTGAAGACGTCGACGCCCGCCTGGCCAAGGGCGCGAGCGCCGAGGCGGCCTGGCAGGTCGAGGTCGAGGCGGCGGCCAAGCGTCAGGAGGCGCTGCATGACCCATTGCTGGCCGAGCGAGCGGCTGATCTGCGTGATATCGGCAACCGTGTGCTGGCGCATCTGTGTGGCGTAGAGCTGCTCAGCGAGCCGAACGAGCCGTACATCCTGGTGATGGCTGAAGTCGTGCCGTCGGACGTCGCTAGCCTCGACCGTCAGCGCGTGGCCGGCATCCTCACCGCCCAGGGTGGCGCCACCGCGCACAGCGCGATCATCGCTCGCGCCCTGGGGATTCCCGCCGTGGTCGGTGCCGGCGATGGCGTGCTGGCGCTGGCGCAAGGCACGCCGCTGCTGCTCGATGGCGACAGCGGCCTGCTGCGCATCGCCCCGGATGCGGCCGAGCGTGATCAGGCGCTGCATGAACGTGAGACGGCGCAGCAGCGGCGCGAGCAGGCGCATGCCGAGCGCTTCAGCGAAGCGCAGACCCGTGACGGTGTGCGTGTGGAAGTGGCGGCCAATATCGGTGCCAGCGGTGAAACCGCCGACGCCGTGGAGCTGGGCGCGGAAGCGGTGGGCCTGCTGCGCACCGAGCTGGTGTTCATGGAGCATGCCCAGGCGCCGGATCACGCCGCGCAGGAGCGCGAATACCGGCGCGTACTCGATGCCCTCGCCGGTCGGCCGCTGGTGGTGCGCACCCTGGATGTCGGCGGCGATAAACCCCTGCCGTACTGGCCGATGCCGGCCGAGGAAAACCCCTTCCTCGGTGTGCGTGGCATTCGCCTGAGCCTGCAGCGTCCGGAGATTCTCGAAACCCAGCTGCGCGCCTTGCTCGCCTCGGCCGATGGCCGGCCGCTGCGGATCATGTTCCCCATGGTCGGTTCGGTGGAGGAATGGCGTGCCGCGCGTGACATGGTGCAGCGCCTGCGCGAAGAGATCGAAGTGCGCGACCTGCAGGTCGGCATCATGATCGAAGTGCCCTCGGCAGCGCTGCTGGCACCTGTACTCGCACGCGAGGTGGACTTCTTCAGCATCGGCACCAATGACCTGACCCAGTACTGCCTGGCCATCGACCGCGGCCATCCGCAGCTGTCGGCGCAGGCCGATGGTCTGCACCCGGCCGTGCTGCGCCTGATCGAGATGACCGTGACCGCTGCCCATGCCCAGGGCAAGTGGGTCGGCATCTGCGGCGAACTGGCCAGTGACCGTCTGGCCGTGCCGCTGCTGGTGGGGCTTGGCGTGGACGAACTGAGCGTGACGCCACGCTCGATTGCCCTGGTCAAGGCCCGTGTGCGCGAGCTGGACAGCCGCCAGGCGCGAACCCTGGCCGACCGCGCCCTGACCCTGGACAGTGCCAGCGCCGTGCGCGCGCTGGTGGCGGAGATGCACTGATGGCCCGAATCCTGACCCTGACCCTGAATCCGGCGCTGGACCTGACCCTGCGCCTGGATCGCCTGCAGCCCGGTGCGGTCAACCGCTGCCATGAGCTGCGCAGCCACGCCGCCGGCAAGGGGCTGAATGTCGCCCAGGTGCTGGCCGACCTTGGCCACAGCCTGAGCGTTGCCGGTTTTCTCGGTCGTAGCAATGCCGCGCCGTTCGAGAGCCTGATGCACAAGCGCGGCTTTCATGATCTGTTCATCCGCGTGCCGGGTGAGACGCGCAGCAATATCAAGCTGGCCGAGGCCGATGGCTGCATCACCGACCTCAACGGCCCTGGCCCACAGGTCGAGGCCGAGCACCTGGAGCGCCTGGAGGCTGAGCTGGAGCCGCTGCTCGCCGGGCATGACGCCGTGGTGGTGGCCGGCAGCCTGCCGCGTGGCGTCACCGCGCAATGGTTCGCCGGCCTGCTGCGGCGGATCAAGGCCAGCGGCGTGCCGCTGGCGGTCGATAGCAGTGGTGCTGCCCTGCAGGCGGCGCTGGGCGTCGCCCCGTGGCTGATCAAACCCAATGAAGAAGAACTGGCCGAGGTATGCGGCAGCGACCTGTCTGCTGCCGTGCAGACGCTGCGCGCGCAGGGTATCGAGCACGTGCTGCTGTCGCGCGGTGCAGATGGCGTCGACTGGCATGGCCCGGACATTGCCCTGCGTGCCATACCGCCGCGTGTCGAGGTCGCCAGTACGGTCGGTGCCGGTGACTCGCTGCTGGCGGCCAGCCTGCACGGCCTGCTCGAAGGCTGGCCAGCCGAACGCACCTTGCGTCTGGCCACGGCGGTGGCGGCGCAGGCGGTCACCCAGATCGGCTTCGGCATCCATGATCGCGAGCAGCTGGCCCGTCTTGAAGCGGCCGTGCACTTGCACTCCATAGAAGAATAAGAGGCACCCACCATGAATGTGCTGATCGTCACCGCCTGCCCCAATGGCCAGGTCACCAGCGTGCTGTGTTCGCGCCTGTTGCAGGCTGCAGCCGAGCGCCTGGGCTGGCAAACCCGTGTCGAGGTGCACGACGCGCGCGCCATTGGTTCGCCATTGAGCGAGGCGCAGATCGCCGCGGCCGACTGGGTGCTGGTGGTCAAGACCGGTGAGCTGCCGCTGAGCCGCTTTGCCGGCAAGCGCCTGTTTCAGGCTACGCCGGCCGAGGCACTGGCCGACCCGCAGCGTTTTCTGCGTGAGGCCGCCGAGCGTGCTCAGCCCTATGGTGAAAACAGAGAACCCGTCCCGAGCGGGCGTCGTCGGCTGGTCGCTGTCACTGCCTGCCCGACCGGCGTAGCGCATACCTTCATGGCCGCCGAAGCGCTGCAACAGGCGGCGCTGCGCATGGGTATCGAATTGCAGGTGGAAACCCGCGGCTCGGTCGGTGCGCGCAACCTGCTCGACGATGCGGCAATCGATGCGGCCGATGCCGTGCTGCTGGCCACCGATATCGAGGTGGACACCAGCCGCTTCGCCGGCAAGAAGGTCTACCGCTGCGGCACCGGCGTGGCACTGAAACAGCCGCAACAGACGTTGGAGCGGGCCTTGAGCGAGGCGCGACCGCTGAGCGAAGCCACGCCAGTCGAGGGCAAGGCCGTCGCCAGTAGTGGCGAGAAAACCGGCCCCTACAAGCATCTGCTCACCGGTGTTTCCTACATGCTGCCGATGGTGGTGGCCGGCGGTCTGTTGATCGCCCTCTCGTTCGTCTTCGGTATCGAGGCGTTCAAGGAGGAGGGCACCCTGGCCGCCGCGCTGATGCAGATCGGCGGCGAGAGCGCCTTTCAACTGATGGTGCCGCTGCTGGCCGGCTATATCGCCTATTCCATCGCCGACCGTCCGGGCCTGGCGCCAGGAATGATCGGTGGATTGCTCGCCAGTTCACTGGGTGCCGGTTTCATCGGCGGTATCGTCGCTGGTTTCATCGCCGGCTATTCGGCCAAGGCGATTGCCCGCTGGGTGCGCTTGCCGGACAGTCTGGAGGCGCTCAAGCCGATCCTGATCATCCCGCTGCTGGCCAGCCTGATCACCGGCCTGACGATGATCTATATCGTCGGCAGCCCCGTGGCTGGTGTGCTGCAGTCGCTCACCCAGTTCCTCGACAGCATGGGCAGCACCAATGCCATCCTCCTTGGCGCGCTGCTTGGCGGCATGATGTGCGTCGATCTCGGTGGGCCGATCAACAAGGCGGCCTATGCCTTCTCGGTCGGCCTGCTGGCGTCGAGCAGCTACGCGCCGATGGCCGCGACCATGGCCGGTGGCATGGTGCCGCCGATCGGCATGGCCATCGCCACCGTGCTGGCGCGGCGCAAGTTCGCCCAGAGCGAGCGCCAGGCCGGCAAGGCCGCCGGGGTGCTGGGGCTGTGCTTCATCTCCGAAGGGGCGATTCCGTTCGCTGCCAAGGACCCGCTGCGGGTGATCCCGGCCAGTATTGCCGGTGGTGCGCTGACCGGCGCCCTGTCGATGTATTTCGGCTGCAAGCTGATGGCGCCGCACGGCGGTCTGTTCGTGCTGCTGATTCCCAACGCCATCAATCACGCGTTGCTCTACCTGCTCGCCATCGTCGCTGGCAGCCTGGTCACTGGCGTGCTCTATGCGCTGATCAAGCAGTCCGAGGCGCAGCCGCTGGCGGTGGGGGCGCAATAAGCGCAGGGTCCGTTGCCTCGGTTACACTGAGTTGAACAGCGCCGGGCAAGAAGGAGTCTGTTGAAGGGGGGCGGTGCGCCGATGCGCTGCGATGGCCCCCTTTGGCTTCGTGGCGCAGTCTCCCCCACAAAGAAAGGATCCTCTATAGATGACTCAAGCTCTCGCGCATCGCTGGCGCTTCTTCCGTGCCGGCGGCTTCAATCAGGTGCAACTGGAAACGCCCGCCGACCTCGCCGCCTTGCGTGGCCTGGATCAGAAACTCTGGGCCAGCCTGGCCTGCCCGGTGAACAACCTGGAGCTGGATCGGCGCATGCTGCAGTACATCGACCTGAACAATGACGGTCGTATTCGCGCGCCGGAGATTCTCGATGTGGTCGACTGGACACTGGCGCGCCTGCGTGATCCGGCCGTGCTGTTTCAAGACGGCCCGTTGCTGCTCGCGTCGCTCACCGACGATGCCGAAGGCGCCCGCCTGCGTCTGGCTGCGCAGCGTCTGTTGGGCGTACTCGGGCGTCCCGACGCCGAGAGCCTGACACCGGCCGATACCGCTGATCTGGCATTGCTGTTCCCGCCTCACGAATCCAATGGCGATGGCCTGGTGCCAGCCAGCATGACCGATGATGCCGAGCTCAAGGCCGCCATCGCCGACATCATCGCCTGCCTGGGTGCACAGACCGACCGCAGTGGCGAGCCTGCCATCGGTGCCGAGCAGATCACCGCTTTCTTCGACCAGGCGCGCCAGTTGCACGCCTGGCACGCGCGTGCAGCTGAACAGGGGCTGGACGCTTTCGGTGAAGGCACGGTGGCGGCGGTCGAAGCGCTGAGCGCCGTGCGCGCCAAGATCGACGATTATTTCACCCGTGTGGCCATGGCCGAGTTCGACCCGCGCGCCGCGGCCCTGATGAACGCCAAGGAAGAAGAGCTGGTGCGTCTGGCATCGCTGTCATTGGCCGATGCTGGCGAAGTGGCCGGTCTGCCCCTGGCGGTGGTGCAGCATGGCGACGAATTGCCGCTGAGCAAGGGCCTCAACCCGGCCTGGCAGCACGCCGTCGATGAATTCCGCCAGCGTGTGGTGGTGCCGGTGTATGGCGAGCAGGACAGCCTGTCGCGCGAGCAGTGGCAGCATCTGGTCGCGCTGTGCGGCAACTACCTGGCCTGGCGCGCCGAGACGCCGAAAGTGGCGATTGCCGAGGTGCTCGAGCGCGGACGTATTCTCGAACTGGTGGAGCAGGGGGCCGAAGCGCGCCTGCTGGCGCTGGTGGAAGAGGACAAGACCGTGGCCGAAGCGGCGGACGGGCTGGTCGAGCTGGACAAGCTGATTCGCCTGCGTCATGGCCTGGTCCGACTGCTGCGCAACTTCGTGTCTTTCCAGGCCTTTTATTCGCGGCAGGAAAAGGCCGTGTTCCAGGCTGGCGTCCTCTATATCGACGGCAAGAGTTGCGAGCTGGTGGTTGAGGTCGGTGATGTCGAGGCCCATGCCAAGGTGGCGGCGGCCAGCGACTGCTTCCTGCTCTACTGCGCCTGCACCCGTCGCGGCGAGCCGGTGCGGGGCAAGGAGGCGCTGAACATCGTGGTGGCGGTGACCGCCGGTAGCGAGGGCGACCTGCAGGCCGGTCGCCATGGTCTGTTCTACGACCGCGACGGTAACGACTGGGATGCCACTGTGGTCAAGGTGGTACAGCATGCGATCAGCATTCGCGAGGCGTTCTGGTCGCCGTATCGGCGCGTTTCCACGTTGGTGTCCGAACAGGTACAGAAGCTGGCGGCCAGCCGTGATGCCGATATGGTCAGCAAGACTGCCGCCAGGGTCGGCGAAACCGGTGCTGCGCCGGCCGCTACAGCGGCGCCGGCCTTCGACATTGCCAAGTTCGCCGGGATTTTCGCCGCCATTGGCCTGGCGGTCGGCGCCCTGGGAACGGCGCTGGCGGCGGTGGTCACGGGGATTCTGGCGCTGGCCTGGTGGCAGATACCATTGTTGTTGCTCGGTGTGTTGCTGGCCATCTCCGGCCCGGCCATGCTGCTGGCCTGGTTCAAGCTGCGCCGGCGCAGCCTGGGGCCGATCCTCGATGGCAACGGCTGGGCGGTGAATGCCCAGGCGCGTATCAGCATCCCGTTCGGCACCGCGCTGACGCAAATGGCGGAACTGCCCAAGGGCAGCGACCGTGCACTGCGCGATCCCTATGCCAACAAGCCGCTGGTATGGCCCTGGATCATCGCTCTGCTGTTGGCGCTGGGGCTGGGCTATTACGCCTGGAGCAACGGCGTGTTCAGCCCGGAGCCGGAGGTGCCGGCCGAAGCGGCGGCGCCTGTCGACGCCGCTGCGCAGTAGGTGCTCGTCTCCCCCTCTCCCGCTTGCGGGAGAGGGGCAGTCAGCTGATAAGCGTAGGGCGGGTGCAACCCGCCGGCTCGATAATTGGCGGGTTTCACCCGCCCTACATTCCCGCTCAACCCGCCAACAGCTCTGTCACCCAGCCGGGTAGGGCGTCCCGATCCGCCCTACATGCCGGGTTCTTGTAGGAGCGGCTTCAGCCGCGAAAGCTGTTCGTGGCTGAAGCCACTCCTGGGGGTTGGAATGCTTAGCCGGCCGGCCATTTGCGTATTGGCGGGTTTCACCCGCCCTACGTTCTCTCTCTGCCGGCCAATAGCTCCGCCACCCAGCGGGGCAACTGCTCGGTAGCCGGGCCATAGCGTTTCTCTGCGAACAGTGAATGGCCCTGGCTCGGTTCCAGATTGATCTCCAGGGTATGCGCACCCGCGTGACGCGCCTGTTCGACGAAGCCCGCCGCCGGGTAGACATGGCCAGAGGTGCCGATGCTGACGAACAGCTCGCACTGCTCCAGCGCGTCATAGATGCGCTCCATGTGATAGGGCATCTCGCCGAACCAGACGATATCCGGCCGTAGCGTGCCCTTCAGGCCGCAGCAGGCGCACGCCTGTTCGACCGGCATGTCGTCCAGCAGCGGAAAACGCTGTTGGCTATTGCTGCACAGCATCGACTGCAACTCGCCGTGCATGTGCAGCAAGCGTTTGGAGCCGGCGCGTTCGTGCAGATTGTCGACGTTCTGCGTGACCAGCAGGAACTCGCCCTGCCAGCCAGCCTCCAGCTCCGCCAGGGCCAGATGCCCTGCATTCGGCGCGATGGCCGAATCGCGCAACTGCGCGCGACGCATGTCGTAGAAGCGCTGTACCAGCGCCGGATCACGGGCGAAGCCTTCGGGCGTGGCTACCTCTTCGATGCGATGGTCTTCCCACAGGCCGTCAGCGGCGCGGAAGGTGCGAATACCGCTCTCGGCGGAGATGCCGGCACCGGTGAGTATGACGAGATTGGGATGGGGCATGCTGGCTCCTGGGCAGGTGCGTTGCTGCAACTCTAAGCCAATTGCAATGCCGTGTGCTCTTCGTAGGAGCCGGCTTGCCGGCGATGCTTTTTCGTCAGCCATGATCGCTGGCAAGCCAGCTCCTACGGGGTGTTGCAGCTCGTAGGAGGGTGGCCGATGGTAGGGCAAGGCGTGCTGCGCTTTAGCAATTGGCGGGGCACCCGCCTTAGGCGCGCTCGCTCATCGCCGCCAGCGCCACCGAGGTGGCGGCGGTGCGGGTTTCCACGCCGAGTTTCACGTACACGTGCTCCAGGTGCTTGTTCACCGTGCGCGGGCTGAGGCCGAGGATGTCGCCGATATCGCGGTTGGTCTTGCCGCAGGCGACCCAGCGCAGCACCTGCACTTCGCGCTCGGTGAGCTGGAAGCGCGCCGATAGCTTGGCATGCGCCGGAGCATCGTCGAGGCTGAGGCTGGCGGGTTTCGACGCCGCGCGTGCAGCCTGCAGGATGTACGCAGGTGCGAGGCGACGCGGGCGAGCACCTCCTCGGGGTTGATCGGCTTGGTCACGTAGTCGTCGCAGTCAGCGGCGATGCTGCGTTCGCGGTCGTCGGTGAAGGCGTTGGCGGAAATCACGATGATCGGCGCCTGGCAGCGCGTGTTGCGGCGGATCAGGCGACTGGTTTCCCAGCGCTCCATTGTCGGCCAGGATGAGGTGCTGGCGCAGGTCGAGGCCATGCTCAAGGTGGTCAAGGCCGATATCGGCGAGCGCGAGCGGCCGTTGGCGGTCAATCTGTTCATGGGCCCCACCGGTGTTGGTAAGACCGAGATCGTGCGCCTGCTGGCCCAGGCCATTCATGGTCGCGCCGATGCCCTGTGCCGCATCGACATGCACACCCTGGCCCAGGAGCATTACGCCGCCGCGCTGACCGGCGCGCCGCCTGGTTACGTTGGCAGCAAGGAAGGCACCACGCTGTTCGATGCCGAAGCCATCGCCGGCAGTTTCGGCCGGCCCGGCATTGTGCTGTTCGATGAACTGGAGAAGGCCAGCCCCGAAGTGCTGCGCAGCCTGCTCGGGATTCTCGAACATGGCCGTTTGACCCTGACCGCCGGCAGCAGCACCCTGGATTTTCGTAACAGTCTGATCTTCATGACCAGCAATGTCGGCGCGCAGCAGGCGCAGCGCTACCGCGAGCGTTTCACCCGTGGTTGGCGGCGTTGGTTGGGGCTGGCACCGAAGGGCGAGGGTGCATTGCTGGAACAGGTGCTGCACGAGCGCTTCGAGCCGGAATGGCTCAATCGCCTCGACCGCATTCTGGTGTTCGAACGTGTCGATGAGCAGTGGCTCGATGCCTTGCTGAACATTGAACTGGACAAGCTCAATCAGCGCCTGGGCCGTCAGGGCCGTGCGCTACAGGTGGAGCAGAGCGCCCGCGCCTGGCTGTGTCGCGAGCATGACATTCGCTTCGGCGCTCGCGCCCTGGCGCGCCGTATACGTACCGAGCTGGAACCGGCAATTGCCGAGCGGCTGTTGGCTGAGCCAGCTGCGACGCGACTGCTCTGTACCTGCGAGCACGATGCCCTGCAGATAAGGCCGCGCTCTTCGTAGGAGCCGGCTTGCCGGCGATCATGGCTGACGAAAAAGCATCGCCGGCAAGCCGGCTCCTACAGGGTGTGCATTACAGCCAGATCGCATCCCAGTGCGGATAGTCTCCGACGCGTTGTACCAATCCGGCACGCAGCGGATTGGCGACGATATAGCGCGCCGTTGCAGTCAGGCCTTCTTCCTTGCGCAAGGCATGATCGTGAAAGCCCTTCTGCCAGACGCGACCGCTGGCGTTTCGAGCCTTGTTGATGGCGATGGCGCTGCGGGATTTGAGCTGTAGCACCAGCTTCGGCAGGGGTATCTCCTGCAACTGAATCAGCCAGTGCAGATGATCGGGCATGACGACCCAAGCGAGTGATTGGACGAGTTGCTGGTCATGCAGGCGACGCATTTCTGCGATCAGCAGCCTGGCAAGGCGCCAGTCCTGGAAGATCGTATGTCGTTGATGGGTTACGGTAGTTAGCAGGTAGGCACGATTCGCTTCGGAAACGCGCCCGGAGCGCAGGGCATGGCCATGATGGGTAAAACGGCTGGAATCCATTCCATATATCTCTCGTAGGAGCCCGCTTGCGGGCGATCTGTTTTGAGCAGAAAAGCATCGACGGCAAGCCGGCTCCTACAAAGAGTAGTCGTGCAGACCTTTAGTGATGCTCACGCGTGGCGCGGAATTTCACCTCCGGCCAGCGCTCTTCCATCAGGCTGAGGTTGACGCGGGTCGGGGCCAGGTAGGTGAGGTGACCACCGCCGTCGACGGCGAGGTTCTCATAGGCCTTGTCCTTGAATTCCTTGAGCTTCTTCTCGTCGCTGCATTCGATCCAGCGCGCCGACCAGACGTTGATCGCCTCGTAGGCGCACTCGACCTTGTATTCCTCTTTCAGGCGGCTGGCGACCACGTCGAACTGCAGCACACCGACCGCGCCGAGGATGATGTCGTTGTTGCGCTCGGGGAAGAACACCTGGGTGGCGCCTTCCTCGGCCAGCTCCTGCAGGCCCTGGCGCAGTTGCTTGGATTTCAGCGGATCTTTCAGGCGCACGCGGCGGAACAGTTCCGGGGCGAAGTGCGGGATGCCGGTGAAGCCCAGGTTCTCGCCTTCGGTGAAGGTGTCGCCGATCTGGATGGTGCCGTGATTGTGCAGGCCGATGATGTCGCCGGCGTAGGCTTCTTCCAGGTGCTCGCGCTCGCTGGAGAAGAAGGTCAGCGCATCGCCGACGCGCACGTCCTTGCCCAGGCGCGCGTGGCGCATCTTCATGCCCTGGGTGTACTTGCCCGAGCAGATGCGCATAAAGGCGATGCGGTCGCGGTGTTTCGGGTCCATGTTCGCCTGGATCTTGAACACGAAGCCTGTGAACTTCTCCTCGGTCGGCTCCACAATGCGCTCGTTGGCGGCGCGCGGCAGCGGACGCGGCGCCCAGTCGACCACGGCGTCGAGTACATGGTCGACGCCGAAGTTGCCCAGCGCGGTGCCGAAGAACACCGGGGTCATCTCGCCCTTGAGGAAAGCGTCGGGCTCGAACTCATGGCAGGCGCCCTGCACCAGCTCCAGCTCCTCGACGAAGCGCTCGTACATGTCGCCCAGGTGGGCACGGGCTTCGTCGGAATCCAGCTTCTGGATGATCTTGGCTTCGGTGCGCTCGTGGCCGTGACCTGGGGTGTAGACGATGATGTAGTCGCCGGTCAGGTGGTAGACGCCCTTGAAATCCTTGTAGCAGCCGATCGGCCAGGTGATGGGCGCCGCCTTGATCTTCAGTACCGCCTCGATCTCGTCGAGCAGCTCGATGGGGTCGCGGATGTCGCGGTCGAGCTTGTTGATGAAGCTGACGATCGGCGTGTCGCGCAGGCGGCATACGTCCATCAGGGCGATGGTACGCGGCTCGACGCCCTTACCGCCGTCCAGCACCATCAGCGCGCTGTCCACCGCGGTCAGGGTGCGGTAGGTGTCTTCGGAGAAGTCTTCGTGGCCGGGGGTGTCGAGCAGGTTGATGATGTGCTCGCGGTAGGGGAACTGCATCACCGAGGTGGTGATGGAGATGCCGCGTTGCTTCTCCATCTCCATCCAGTCGGAGGTGGCGTGACGGTCGGATTTACGCGACTTCACCGTGCCCGCGACCTCGATGGCCTTGCCCATCAGCAGCAGCTTTTCGGTGATGGTGGTCTTACCGGCGTCCGGGTGGGAAATGATGGCGAAGGTACGGCGCTTGGCGACTTCGGCGGCCTGGGTGGTCATGAATATGTGCCTGGATGGAATCGTTGAAGGCGCCTCAGGTTCTGTACGAAAGGTGCCTGCGCTCGGTGAGGCTGCGTTAAAAACAGCCTCAGAATGCTCATTTACAGCACGTAAACTCCGCTTCTTCGCCTGTTTTTGCCTTGCCTGACCTTCGCTCGACGACCTTTGTACAGAACCTGGCACCCGTAAAACGCGGGATTATACCGATAACTGCGAGCTCTGGCGGAGAGCGGCTATCGGTTTTCAGATGGGCCGGTAGGTGATGCTGCCGGACCGTGCCGTAGACGCGTAAATAATGCGTAAATGAATGGTTATGAAAATTATTCCCATATAGAGTGGCCGCCCGTCGCAGTGGGTCAGGGCAAGGGTGGCTCCGTCGTGTTCAAGAAAATCATCTTTCAGTTGCACTGGTTCTTTGGCATCAGTGCCGGCTTGGTGCTGGCCGTCATGGGCATCACCGGTGCCCTTTACAGCTTCGAGGGCGAGATCACCCGGGCGCTCAACGCCGAGCGCTGGCAGATTCAGCCCAGTGCGCAGGGGCATCTCACGCCAGGCGAACTGACTGCGAAGATCGAGGCCGCTACCGCCGATCGCGTCACCGCACTGTGGATCGATGGTCGCCACGACGGTCCTGGCACCGCTTTTCTTGTACCCCCGCCGGGCGAGCGACGCGGGCCGCGCATCGTCTTCGACCCCTACACTGGTGAAGTACTGGCCGAGCCCGTTGGCCAGGACTTCTTTCACCTGATGCTGATGTTGCACCGCTTCCTGTCCATGGGCGAAGTGGGCAAGCAGATCACCGCTGCCAGCACTCTGGCGCTGCTGTTCTTCTGTCTCTCCGGCCTCTATCTGCGTTGGCCGCACAAGGCGCTGAGCTGGCGCACCTGGCTGACCCTGGACTGGAAGAAGAAGGGCCGTAGCTTCAACTGGGATCTGCATGCCATAGCCGGCACCTGGGCGCTACTGTTCTATCTGTGTGCCGGGCTCACCGGTTTGTATTGGTCCTATGACTGGTATCGCGAAGGACTGACGCATCTGCTCTCCGACACGCCGCTCGAGCAGCGCAGTGAGCGTGATCGTCGTGTACGTCAGGCGCCCAGCGGCCCCGCGCCCGAGGTCGACTACGATGCTGTATGGCAGAGCATCCAGCAGACCGCCGGGCCCAAGATGGTCGCCTGGAATCTGCGCCTGCCGCTGGTGGCCGGGCAGCCGGCGACGGTCTTCTACATGCTCGATGGCGCCGAGCATGTGCGTGCCTTCAACCAGTTTCAGGTCGATCCGAAAAGCGGCGAAGTCAGCCGCCATGAGCGCTACGCCGACAAGAGCTTCAAGGCGCAATTGCTGACCAGCGTCTACGCCCTGCATGTGGGCGAGTACTTCGGTATGCCCGGGCGCATCCTGATGATGCTGGCGACGGCGGCCATGCCGCTGTTCTTCATTACCGGCTGGCTGCTGTATCTGGATCGCCGGCGCAAGAAGCGCGTGGCGCTGGCGGCACGCTCTGCGTTAAAGGGCGACGATGCCGGTGACGGTTGGCTGGTCGGTTTCGCCAGCCAGAGCGGCTTCGCCGAGCAACTGGCCTGGCAGAGCGCCGGGCAGTTGCAGGCCGCCGGCATCCCGGTGCGGGTCGAGCCGCTGTCGCGCCTCGACGCTGACAGGCTGCGGCAGACGCAGAAGGCGCTGTTCGTGGTCAGCACCTTTGGCGATGGCGAGGCGCCGGATGCTGCGCAGGGTTTTGAGCGCAAGGTGCTGGGCGGCTCGCTGCCGCTCGAACAGCTGAGCTATGCCGTGCTGGCGCTGGGGGATCGGCAGTACCAGCACTTTTGCGGCTTCGCCCGGCGGATCAACGACTGGCTGGGCTTGCAGGGGGCGCAGCGTCTGTTCGACAGCATCGAAGTCGATGGCGCTGACCAGGTCGCGCTGCAGCGCTGGCAGCAGCAACTGAGCGAGTTGACCGGCGCCGCGCCAGTACGCTTTGAAGAGGTGCCCTGGCAGAGCTGGACACTGATCGAACGGCGTCTGCTCAATCCTGGCAGCCAGGGCGCGCCGGTGTTCTTCATCGGCCTGATGCCGCTTGCGCAGAGCGCCTGGCAGGCGGGCGACATCCTGCAGATTCGCCCGCGTCATGACCCGGCGAGGGTGCAGGCCTGGCTGCAGCACTGCGGCTGCGACGGCCTCGAGCCGGTGACCCTTGATGGCCAGGCGATGAGCCTGAGCGAAGCCCTGGCCGAGCGTCAGTTGCCGGAAAGCCTCGCGCATCTGGTCGGCCTGCATGCCCAGGCGCTGGTCGATGCCCTGGCGCCGCTGGGGTCGCGGGAATACTCCATCGCCTCGGTGGCGGCCGATGGCGTGCTGCAGTTGATCGTGCGCCAGGCGGTGCAGGCCGACGGCAGCCTCGGCCTGGGGTCTGGCTGGTTGACCGAGTACCTGCCCGAAGGGGGGCAGCTACTGGCGCGGGTGCGGCGCAACAGCGGCTTCCACCTGCCGGACGACAATCGCCCGCTGGTGCTGATCGGCAATGGCACCGGCCTGGCCGGACTGCGTTCGTTGCTGCGCGCGCGGGCACTGGCCGGGCAGGGGCGCAACTGGCTGCTGTTCGGTGAGCGCAACCGCGCGCAGGATTTCTTTTGTGGTGATGAGTTGCAAGCGGCGCTGAGAGCGGGCGAGCTGCAGCACCTGGATCTGGCCTTCTCCCGCGACCAGGCGCAGAAGCGCTATGTGCAGGATCTGCTGCGTGAGCAGCACGAGCGCCTGTGTGCCTGGCTGGCCGAGGGTGCGGCGATCTATGTCTGCGGTAGCCTGCAGGGCATGGCCGGTGGCGTCGATGCGGCATTGCGCAAGCTGCTCGGTGACGAGGTGGTGGACGATTTGATCGAGGAAGGGCGCTATCGGCGCGACGTGTATTGAGCCGGTGGGCGAGCGGTGCAAGCCGCTCGCCGTGAGGTGCTGCAATGGCCCTGAAACACGGCTGCGCCAAACTGGCTGAAAGCCCCGCCTGTTCAGCATTTCAGAACGTTTTGTGTGATATCCGGAACGAGATGAAATTAGCAGGAATTTCCGGTTGATCTGAGGGGCGCATGGTCTTAAAGTCCGCGCCCGAACGTCCATGCTGGAAACGATCCATCCGGCTCAAGTACTGACGACGAGAGGTTGCCGGCCGGCTAATGGTCGGTACCGGTGATGCTCGGCGACATGCCTTGGGAAGTAGGCGAACCAAAGTGGGGAAACTGTCAGACGTTCAGGCCAGCGTTTAGCGCGGCCAGCCCCGACACGTAGCGGAACCTGTAAGCGGTTCTGCTGCCCGAATCAATGTGTTCCCGGTTTTGCCATTGGAGTCCCCAGCATGTCGATCAAGGTCGAAGACTATTACGCACCCGCCACTTTCCAGCGCATGAAGGCATTCGCCGATCAGCACGAAACCCCGTTCGTGGTGATCGACCGACAGATCATCGCTGATGCCTACGATCAGCTGGGCACCTGCTTCCCCTTCGCCAAGATCTACTACGCGGTCAAGGCCAACCCGGCCGTCGAGATCATCGAGTTGCTGCGTGACAAGGGCTCGAGCTTCGACATCGCCTCGATCTACGAGCTGGACAAGGTCATGGCCACCGGCGTCGGCCCCGAGCGCATCAGCTACGGCAACACCATCAAGAAGGCGCGCGACATTCGCTACTTCTATGAAAAAGGCGTGCGCCTGTTCGCCACCGACTCCGAAGCCGACCTGCGCAACATCGCCAAGGCCGCGCCGGGTTCGAAGATCTACGTGCGTATCCTCACCGAAGGCTCCACCAGCGCCGACTGGCCGCTGAGCCGCAAGTTCGGTTGCCAGCCGGACATGGCCCTGGACCTGCTGATCCTGGCCAAGCAACTGGGCCTGGTGCCGTACGGCATTTCCTTCCACGTCGGTTCGCAGCAGCGCGACATCGATGTGTGGGACGCCGCCATCGCCAAGGTCAAGGTGATCTTCGAGCGCCTCAAGGAAGAGGACGGCATCACCCTGCAGATGATCAACATGGGTGGCGGCTTCCCGGCCAACTACATCCAGCGCACCAACGACCTGGAAACCTACGCAGCGGAAATCACCCGCTTCCTCAAGGAAGATTTCGGCGATGATCTGCCGGAAATCATCCTCGAGCCGGGCCGCTCGCTGATCGCCAACGCCGGTGTGCTGGTCTCGGAAGTGGTGCTGGTGGCGCGCAAGTCGCGTACCGCCGTCGAGCGCTGGGTGTATGCCGACGTCGGCAAGTTCAGTGGCTTGATCGAAACCATGGACGAGTCGATCAAATTCCCGATCTGGACCGAGAAGAAGGGCGAGATGGAAGAAGTGGTGATCGCCGGCCCGACCTGCGACAGCGCCGACATCATGTACGAGCACTACAAGTATGGCCTGCCGCTCAACCTGGCCAGCGGCGACCGCCTGTACTGGCTGTCCACCGGTGCCTACACCACCAGCTACAGCGCGGTTGAGTTCAATGGCTTCCCGCCGTTGAAGTCCTACTACCTGTAAGGCATCCGCGCCTCGCCAACGCCCACCTCGTGTGGGCGTTGGCATTTCTGGCGTCAGGTTTCTGCGGGTTTTCCCGGCTCGGCTGCATCCCGGGCTAGAGCGCTTGGCTTGCTGCAGGGGAGTGTCGGTGACATCTTTGTTACAAATAAGTTCATGTAAATCCTTCGTAAGGATTGATTAAGATTGAGTCTCATCTAGTATTGCGCGCTGATTCCAATCAGGAGTGATTCTCGTGAGCGATAAGCATAACAAGCGTGCACCTTTTCCCCAGCGTCGCCTGCTCGCCTCGGCCATCGGCCTGGCCCTGGCTTCCGGCTTCGCCGTGGCCCAGGACAGCACGGTGGAGCTGGACAGCGTCACCGTAAAGGGCCAGCAGGATCAGGGCTATAAAGTCGACAAGGCGTCCTCGCCGAAGCAGACCGCGCCGCTGCTGGATACGCCGCAGACGATCAACATCATCCCAGAGGCGCTGTTTCGCGAGCAGAACGCGCGCACCCTGACCGATGTACTGAAGAACACCCCCGGCATCAGCTTCAACGCCGGTGAAAACGGCTTCTCCAGCGGCACCAACAACTTCAGCCTGCGCGGTTTCGACACCACCGGCAGCATCTTCATCGACGGCGCCCGCGACAACGGCAGCTACACCCGCGACGTGTTCAACGTTGAGCAGGTGGAAGTGGCCAAGGGCCCGGCCGCCGACAACGGCCGCGGCGGCGCCGGTGGTTACGTCAACCTGGTGACCAAGACGCCGACTCTGGAAAGTTTCGTCGCCGGCGGCGCCAGCTTCGGCTTCGACCAGTACGACTCCGAGGCGCGCCGCCGCGCCACCCTGGACACCAATCAGATCATCCACGACAGCGCCGCCTTCCGCCTCAACCTGCTGGTGGAAGACAGCGGCGTGGCGGGTCGTGAGCACGCCGAGAAGAACAGCTGGGGTATCGCCCCGTCGCTGGCCTTCGGCCTGGGCACCGACACCCGCGCGATCTTCGCCTACGAGCACGTGCAGATGAACGACCGCCCGGACTGGGGCGTTTCCGGCGCGTCGGTCAAGGGCATGAAGGGCGACACGCCCTACAACCCGGCGCTGTCCGGGGTCGACCGTGACGAGTTCTACGGCCTCAAGTCGGACTTCGACGACACCACCAGCGATGCGCTGCTGGTGCGTCTGGAACACGACCTCTCGACCGGCATGACCCTGAGCAACCAGACCCGCTGGGCGCGCGTCGACCGCCAGGCGCGCTACACCGTGCCTTTCCAGTACCTGGGCGGCGACCAGCTGCGTACCGACACCCAGTTCTACGACCGGGTCAACACCAGCCTGAGCAACCTGACCAACCTCTCGGCGCAGTTCGCCACCGGTTCTATCAAGCACAACCTGGCAGCCGGCCTGGAGCTGACCCGCGAGGAGTCCGAGGCCGGCACCTACGCCGAGGTCAACCCGGGCAACGTCAATATCTTCGATCCGGACTGGGAGCGTAGCGGGCCGGTTTCCAAGAACAGCCGCCTGCGCGAGCGCAGCGACGTGACCGTCGACACCGTGGCGCTGTACGTCTACGACACCCTGGAGTTCACCCCGCAGTGGCAACTGACCGGCGGCCTGCGCCTGGAGCAGTACGACGTCGATATCCGCAGCCGTAACGTCCAGACCGGCGCCGCTGTGGGCGCCGACGGCTTCGACGACCGCGAGTTCAGCATTGGCGGCAAACTCGGCCTGGTCTACAAGCCGGCGGAGAACGGCAGCCTGTATGCCGCCTACGGCGTGTCCACCCAGCCGCCCGGCTCCTACCTGTCCAACCCGGACATCTCGCGGGTCAACGGCCAGGCCTTCCCCGGCTTCGTCCCGGGCGCCGATCCGGTGCGCGCGCACAACTACGAAGTCGGCACCAAGTGGGACTTCTTCGACAAGCGCCTGTCCACCACCGCGGCGCTGTTCTACACGGTGAAGAAGGATGTGGCCATCACCGGCCGCGACGCCGGCGAGACCAGCGACAGCCTCAAGGGCTATGGTGAGCAGGTGGTCAAGGGCCTGGAACTGGGCGCCTCGGGCCAGATCACCGAGGCCTGGAACGTCTACGGCGGCATCGTCTTCATGGACAGCGAGCGCAAGCACAGCGCCTATCTGGACGAGGTGCGTCGCCGTGCCAACGCCGGCGACTACGGCACTGCGCTGCGCACCGACGGCGACGAGCTGGCCTTCACGCCCAAGGTCTCCGGCAACCTGTGGACGACCTACCGCCTGCCGGTCGGCCTGACCCTGGGCCTGGGCGCTCAGCACGTCGGTTCGTCCTACCTGGGCCGCCCGGACGATGCCAGCCGCATCGTCGCCAACGGCCTGCATGGCAAACTGCCGAGCTACACCACCTTCGCCGCCATGGCCAGCTATGAGGTCAATGCCAATGTGGACGTGCGCCTGAACGTCGACAACCTGACCGACGAGGAATACGCCGTCTCCAGCAACTGGAACGGTCGCCGCGTGCTGCTGGGCGACCCGCGTACCTTCACCCTGAGCACCAACTTCCGCTTCTAAGCACGCTTGAGTGGTACAACGCCCCGATTGCAGCGCTCTCGGGGCGTTTTCATTTTGGTGGCGACAGCAGATCGGGCTTCTGTCCGAGTGCTGCAGCCCTTTAGAATCATTCGCAACGGCGATTGGCCTGGAGAACCCCGAACATGATGCTGAGCATTCCCGACGTGCTGAATGCCGAACAGCTGCAGCAGTGCCGCACCGCGCTCGCAGGCGGCAACTGGCAGGATGGCCGGCTGACGGCTGGGCACCAGGCGGTGAACGTCAAGGCCAACCAGCAGCTCGCTCAAGATGATCCACTGACGCAGCAGCTGGGCGATTTCATCCTGGCCTGCCTGGCCCAGCATCCGCGTTTCATGGCTGCCGCGTTGCCGCTGAAAGTGGTGCCGCCGCGCTTCAACCGCTATGCCGAGGGCGGCACCTACGGCGACCATATCGACAATGCGGTATTCAGCGTGCCGGGCACGCCGCATCGTATTCGTGCCGACCTGTCGGCCACCCTGTTCTTCAGCGAGCCGGACGAGTACGACGGCGGTGAACTGGTGGTGCAGGACCAGCGCATCAAACTGCCGGCCGGCCATCTGGTTCTCTATTCCAGCGGCAGCCTGCATCGGGTCGAACCTGTGACCCGCGGTGCGCGTCTGGCCTCGTTCTTCTGGGTGCAGAGCCTGGTGCGCCAGGACGAGCAGCGTAGTGTGCTGCTGGAACTCGACGACAGCATCCAGGCGCTGCGCCAGCAGGTGCCGAACAGCCCCGAACTGATACGGCTGACGGGCATCTACCACAACCTGCTGCGGCAATGGACGCAGACCTGAGCGCTCGATCCATCACCCTGATCGAACGTTGTCCTCCACGCACCGACCCGCCGAGAAACAGCATGCCATTGCCCACGCTGCAGCAGATTCCGCCGACCATCGCCGCCGTCGTCGACTACGAGCCCTATGCCCGCGAACGCATGAGCGAACAGGCATGGGCCTACCTGGCCGGCGGCGCGGCGGATGAGCTGACCCTGGCGGACAACCGGGTGGCGTTCGAGCGTCTGCGTCTGCGTAGCCGAGTGCTGCAAGACCTGAGCGGCGGCAATACGCGCCTGCGTCTGTTCGGCCAGGATTTCGCCCACCCGATCTTTCTTGCGCCAGTGGCGTACCAGAAGCTCGCCCATCCCGATGGCGAGTTGGCCAGCGTACTTGCGGCGGCTGCACTGGGCGCGGGCATGGTGGTCAGCACCCAGGCCAGTGTCGAGCTGGAAGCCATTGCGGCGCAGGCGCAGGCACCGCTGTGGTTCCAGCTGTATATCCAGCCTGATCGCGAGTTCACTGCGGCCTTGATCCGCCGTGCAGAAAGCGCCGGCTACCAGGCGCTGGTGCTGACGGTGGATGCCCCGGTCAACGGCGTGCGCAATCGCGAGCAGCGCGCCGGCTTCGCCCTGCCGGCGGGTGTCGAGGCAGTCAATCTGCGTGGGATGCGGCCCTTGCAGGCGCAGGCCGACGCGCAGAACAGCAGCCTGCTCCTGGGCGGCCCGTTGCTGGCCGCGGCGCCGACCTGGGCCGACCTCACCTGGCTGCGCGAGCAGACGCGTTTGCCGATTCTGCTCAAGGGCATCATGAGCGGCGTCGATGCCGAACAGGCGCTGGCGGCGGGCGTGGATGGCCTGATCGTCTCCAACCATGGCGGACGTACGCTGGACGGCCTGCCGGCTACCATCGACGTGCTGCCCGAAATCGCCGCTGCTGTGCAGGGCAGGGTTCCGCTATTGCTCGATGGAGGCATTCGCCGTGGCAGCGATATCCTCAAGGCGCTGGCATTGGGAGCGGATGCCGTGCTGGTTGGCAGGCCCTACGTCTTTGGTTTGGCAGCGGCCGGTGCGGTGGGGGTGGCGCATGTGCTGCAACTGCTGCGCGCGGAGCTGGAGGTGGCCATGGCTCTGACCGGTTGCGCCGACCTGGCCAGCATCGGGCCGGATGTGATCTGGCGTCCTGCCACTCGCTAGACGAATGTTCTTTGGCAGATGGCTTCTACGGCCAATCTTCGCGCCATGTCGAGTTGGCTACGGCTTACTGCTCGATGATCAGCCGTTGATGACTGCAGTGGTGTGGCTTCTCACTTGCAGGTGCGGCAATTGCTAGAAAGCAGAACGCCAGCCCCGGGGCTAATGCTGATCAGATAAGTTCGTTACCACCCCCTCCTACTTGCAGTAGAGGGGGCGTTTTTCGTAGGAGCCAGCTTGCTGGCGATGCTTTTTATGGCGGATCGCCGGCAAGCCGGCTCCTACAAAGATCGAGTGCAACGGCTTAACTGACTGGCATTAGCCCCAGAGCTGGTATTTTGCGTTGTGGGGTGCCCGTCAGAATTCGACTACTGCCGACAGCCACAGGCGGCGGCCTTCTTCCACGGTGCCGGTGGTGGACTGGCCGCTCTGGATGTAGAAGGACGACCAGGCCGGGCTGCCACTGTTGTCCGTATACACCTTGCCGTCGAGGAAGTCCTTGTCGAACAGGTTGTAGATGCTGGCGTTCAGCGTCACGTTCTGCGAAGCCTTGAACGAGCCGCCGAGGTGGAATACTTCGTAGGCCTTGAGGTCGCCGACCTGTTCATGGACTGCCAGATCGGCGGCCGACAGGTTGGCTGTGCGCTGCAGGAAGCGGGCACGTTCACCCCGGTATTCGCCAGAGAACCATAGGCTCAGGCGGTCGGTCGGCTTCCAGTTCAGCTTGGCATGCGCCATGTGCTGAGGCGTGTTGGTCAGCGGTGCGCCCTTGTTGGCGCCGCTGCTCTGCTCGCTGTCGGTGTAGGTGTAGTTGCCCGACAGCGTCCAGGCCGGTGCGAACTGCCAGCTACTGGCCAGTTCCAGGCCCTGGGTAACGGCCTCATCGACGTTGACCAACGGTGCACAGCCGGGGTTTGGGGTGCCGTTGGTGTTCTGATTGTCCAGGCACAGCGGGTGATCGACGATGTTCGGGCCCGTTGCGATCTTGTCCTTGAACTTGTTGTGGAACAGGGTGGCATTGGCCTTGAAGCCAGTGAGGCTGTCGAAGTAGGCACCAATCTCGGTGCTGGTGCTGGTTTCCGGCTTGAGGTCCGGGTTGCCGACCGTGACTGCGCGACCCTGCGCGGTGATGCCGTTGATGCCATCGTGCAGGTCGTTCAGGTCGGGCGTTTTGTAGCCACGGCTGACACCACCCTTGAGGGTCCAGTTGTCAGTGGTGTTCCACACCAGGTAGGCGCGCGGGCTGACATGGCCGCCGAAGGTTTCGTGATCGTCGTAGCGCACGCCGAGGGTGAGCGCGAGATCGTCACGCAGGCGCCATTCGTCCTCGGCGAACAGCGCCCACATGCTTTGCTCGTAATCCTTCTGCGCCAGGCTGTCGGTCATCTCGGCTTCCCACCATTGACCGCCAATGCTGGTGATATGGCTTTCACCCAGCGGGGCGACCAGCTTGGTGTCGAGCACCAGATTGCTGGTTTTCAGTTCGCGATCGGCACCGACGATGGCCCAGGGGGCGGAGGGCAGCGGCTGGCCGATATCGCCCCCGGCGTTACGGCCGGGGATGGTACGGCCGAAGGTTTCCGTGGTGCTGTGGGTCAGGCTGCTGTCCCAGGTGCCGAAGCCCAGGCGTGCGGTGTGGCTGAGGGCGTACTGCTCACGTTCGAAACGCAGCTCGTCCTTATAGCCGCTGGCGCGTGGAGCAGTCGGGCCGCAGCCGGTGGTGGGGGCGCTGTTGCCCGTGTTGGTGCCGTCGAGGCTGCCGAGCTGGCAATCGTCGTTGTTGTAAACCTGGCGACCGCGTTCGATATCGAGCGCGAAGTCATGATCCTCATGGGGGGTGAAAGTCAGCCGTCCTCCGACGTTATGGTTGCGACCCTCGACCGGCGAGGCGCCGCGACGGCTCACCGTGCTGTCGTTGTCGAAGCTCAGGTCCGACGCGCTGCGATCATACAGACTGCCACGCAGTTGCAGGCCGAGCAGGCCGTCGACCAGTGGGCCACTGGCATACAGGCTGGCCTTGCTGGCATCGCCGAAGTCGCGGTTCTCCTGATAGGTATGATCCAGGGTCAGCGAGCCCGCCCATTCCTTGCCGACCTTGCGGGTGATGATGTTGATCACCCCGCCCATGGCGTCGGAGCCATACAGGGTCGACATTGGCCCGCGGATCACTTCGATACGCTCGATGGCCGACAGCGGCGGCATGAAGCTGGTGGAGGTTTCGCCGAAACCGTTGGGCGTGACGTTGCCGGCTGCATTCTGCCGGCGGCCATCGATCAGGATCAGGGTGTACTCGCTGGGCATGCCGCGAATGCTGATGTTCAGACCGCCAGTCTTGCCGGTGCCCTGGCGTACGTCGATGCCTTCGACATCCTCGAGTGCCTCGGCGAGATTGCTGAAGCTCTTCTGCTGGAGTTCTTCGCGGCTGATCACGCTGATGCTGGCCGGGGCTTCGGTGATCTTCTGTTCGAAGCCGGAAGCACTGACTACCACGTCGCCCAGGGCGATAGGCTCGTTGGCCTGGGCGCCGAAACTGGCGGACAGAGCAATGGCGCTGGCCAAGGCGGTGCGGGAATTGAGGGCGGACATCGATCTACTCCTGGCAGTAAGAGGGTGCAGGCGGAACGGTTGTAAACGGCCTGGATGATAGTGATTTGCATATAAGGTTCAATTGCGGATGATATAGATGAGCATGGCAACCGGCTGGAGAGGCCGTGGTGGTTGGGCTGCAGGCAGGTGTAAATTTTGTAAATACGATTAATTCTCGAGTGATCGGCGGGCTTTACGCTGGCTTTCCTGGCGCTCTAAGCTGCCGACATGAACCCTATTCTTCTCAACTGCGACATGGGCGAGGGCTTCGGCGCCTGGCGCATGGGCGACGATGAACTGGCCATGCCGCTGATCGATCAGGCCAACCTGGCGTGCGGCTTCCATGCGGGCGATCCGCTGATCATGGCGCGCAGCGTCGAGTTGGCGGTGGCGCATGGCGTGAGCATTGGCGCGCATCCTTCCTATCCGGATCTGCAGGGCTTTGGTCGGCGTCATCTGCAGTGCTCGCCGGAAGAGGTTCGCGCGCTGGTGCTGTATCAGGTGGGGGCGCTGGATGCCTTTTGCCGAGCGCGCGGCTGTCAGCTGGCTTACGTCAAACCGCATGGCGCGCTTTACAACGATCTGGTTCGTGATGATGCGCTGCTCACCGCGGTACTCGATGCCTGTGCCAGCTACCGCAAGGGCCTGCCGCTGATGATGCTGGCGCTGGCTGACAATGATCGGGAGCTGCGTCTGGCCGACGAGGCCGATGTGCCGCTGATGTTCGAGGCGTTCGCTGACCGCGCCTATCTGTCAGATGGGCAACTGGCGCCACGCCGGCTCAGCGGCGCGGTGCACCATGATCCCGAGCGAACCCTGGACCAGGCGTTGGCCATTGCCAGCGGCGAGTCCTTTGCCGATATCGATGGCAAGCCGCTGCGGCTGCGGGCTGACAGCTTCTGCGTGCATGGCGACAACCCCGAGTTGCTGGAGGTGTTGCGCCGTTTGCGCGCTCGGCTGGATGCGCTTTGAGGGATCAGATGGGCTGCCAGTCCAGAGTCAGCTCCTCCTGCCAGGCGAAGCGTTCGAAGTGACTGCCGACGATACCCTCCAGGCGTCGCAATTGCTCAAGCTCGACTGGATCGGCCTGCATCTGGAGCGCAGCCAGCACCTGACCGTGCTTGGCCCCGGTGGCGTGCAGCAGCGCCTGCGGCTGGAGACGCGCATCAGTTGCAACAACATCCTGGCCGCGCGTCAATTCACCCTGGCGGGTATGGGCGTGTCGCTGCAGCCGGTGCCGGAAGTCCGTGAACTGCTGGCTCGCGGCGAGCTGTTGCCGCTGCTGCCGGATTGGCAACTCGAGCCTATCGGCCTGCATATCGTTACGCCACGGCGCGATGCGCAACCGGCCAAAGTGCGCTATGCCATCGAGGCGCTCAGGCGTCATCTGGTCAGTGCATGATGATCAACAGTCGGCATACGCCTCTGGCTATGCGAGGATGGCGCCGTAATTATTTTCTCCGTCAGAAAGGACCCGTGATCCACACCGATGAAGACGCCCAAACGTATTGAACCCCTGGTCGAGGATGGCCTGGTGGATGAGGTGCTGCGACCACTGATGAGTGGCAAGGAAGCAGCGGTCTATGTGGTGCGCTGTGGCGATGAATTGCGCTGCGCCAAGGTCTACAAGGAGGCCAACAAACGCAGCTTCCGCCAGGCGTCCGAGTATCAGGAAGGCCGCAAGGTGCGTGGCAGCCGTCAGGCGCGGGCCATGGCCAAGGGTAGCAAATATGGTCGCAAGGAGCAGGAAAGCGCATGGCAGAACGCCGAGGTCGCTGCGTTGTTTCGCCTGGCCAATGCCGGCGTGCGTGTACCCAAACCCTACGACTTTCTCGACGGCGTACTGCTGATGGAACTGGTCGGTGATGGCGAGGGTGATGTTGCGCCGCGGCTCAATGACGTCGACCTGCACCCGGACGACGCGCGTGAATTTCACGCCTTCATGATCCAGGAGATCGTCAAGATGCTCTGCGCCGGCCTGGTGCACGGCGACCTGTCGGAGTTCAACGTGCTGCTTGGCCCTGAGGGCCCGGTGATCATCGATCTGCCGCAAGCCGTGGACGCCGCCGCCAACAACCATGCCTTCAGCATGCTCGAACGTGACGTACGCAACATGGCCGAGTACTTCGGCCAGTTCGCCCCCGAGCTGAGATACACCAAGTACGCCAAGGAGATGTGGGCGCTCTACGAGGCCGGCAAACTGCTGCCCGATACGCAGCTGACCGGCGAATTCGCCGAACCCGAGGACGCTGCCGATATCGACGCGGTGATGCGCGAGATCAAGGCCGCCCTGGCCGAAGAGGCGAAAAAGCAGGCCCTGCTCAACGCCGAAGACGAACCCAAGGACGCCGAGCCGATCCCGCCCTGGATGCGCTGATAAAGCTTTTGCCGGGCTCTGCTCCGTAGGGTGCGCCGTGCGCACATCCTCACGTTGCGCCCGGTGCTATGGGAGGGGCTTTAGAACTGGCGGCGCCACTGACGTAGGGCGGGTGCAACCCGCCGTTGTCGGTCTGGCGGGTTTCACCCGCCCTACGGCTGACGGTGCGACGAACATCCCGCCGCGCCGCAACTCACTCCTTCCTCCAGCCCCTGCAGAATCGGACAATCCGGCCGGCTATCGCCCTGGCAACTGTTCGCCAGATCCACCAGCGTGTCGCGCAAGGCCGTCATCTCGGCAATCTTGCGCTCCAATTCGGCGATGTGATCTTCGGCCAGTGCTTTTACATCAGCACTGGCGCGCTGCTTGTCCTGCCACAGCGCCAGCAGTTTGCCGACTTCCTCCAGCGAAAAGCCGAGATCCCGCGCCCGCTTGATAAAGGCCAGGCGGTGCAGGTCCGATGCGCTGTACTGCCGATAACCACTCTCCGACCGCCCGGCATGGGGCAGCAGATCTATGGACTCGTAGTAGCGAATCATCTTGGCGCTAAGGCCGGTATGTTTGGCGGCTTGGCCGATGTTCATGTACGCGGTTTCCAGCGATTGAGCAGCAGTGCGTTGCTCACCACGCTGACGCTGGACAGCGCCATGGCAGCGCCCGCGAACACCGGGTTGAGCAGGCCGGCGGCGGCCAGCGGGATACCAATCAGGTTGTAGATGAAGGCCCAGAAGAGGTTCTGGCGGATCTTCGCGTAGGTGCGCCGGCTGATCTCCAGCGCGGCCGGCACCAGACGCGGGTCGCCGCGCATCAGGGTGATGCCGGCCGCGTGCATGGCGGCATCGGTGCCGCCGCCCATGGCGATGCCGACGTCCGCGGCGGCCAGCGCTGGCGCGTCGTTGATGCCGTCGCCGACCATGGCCACGGTGCCGTGCTGGCGCAGTTCACCGATCAGTCGCGCCTTGTCTGCCGGCAATACCTGGGCGTGGGGTTCGTCGATACCCAGAACGCTGGCCACCGCCGCCACGCTGCCCTGGTTGTCGCCGCTGATCAGGTGACTGGTGATGCCTTGTGCACGCAGTTCGGCGATGGCTTCGGCGGCGCCGTCCTTGAGCAGGTCGCCGAAGGCCAGCAGGCCAAGCAGGCGTGGCGTGCTGCCGGTTTCGATCAGCCAGGACAGAGTGCGGCCCTCGGCCTCCCATACTCGGGCGGACTCGGCCAGCGGGCCGGCCTGCAACTGGTTTTCCTCCAGCAGGCGGCTGCTACCCAGTTGCAGGCTGCGGCCCTCGATTTCGCCGGCGATGCCGCGTCCGGTCAACGCACGGCTGTTGCTCAGCGCCGGCAGGGCGATGTGCTGTTCGGCGCAGCGCTGCAGCACGGCCTTGGCCAGCGGGTGCTCGCTGCCCTGTTGCAGACCGCCGGCCAGGCGCAGCAGTTCTTCCTCGTCTGCTTCGCCCAGGCCGATATGGACGATGCGTGGCTTGCCTTCGGTGAGTGTGCCGGTTTTGTCGAAGGCAATGTGCTGCACGGCATGCGCCACTTCCAGCGCTTCGGCGTCCTTGATCAGGATGCCATGGCGCGCAGCCACACCGGTGCCCGCCATGATCGCGGTCGGCGTGGCCAGGCCCAGCGCGCAGGGGCAGGCGATCACCAGTACGGCGACGGCATTGAGCAGGGCGTTTTCCAGTGATGCGCCGAACGCCAGCCAGCCCAGCAGCGTAGCCAGGGCGATCAGTAGCACCACCGGGACGAATACCTGGCTGACCTTGTCCACCAGTTTCTGGATCGGCGCCTTGGCTGCTTGGGCGTCTTCGACCAGGCGGATGATCCGTGACAGTACGGTTTCGGCGCCGAGGGCAGTGGTTTCCACCAGCAAGCGACCTTCACCGTTGATGGCGCCGGCCGTGACCTTGTCGCCTGGCTGTTTGGCCACTGGCAGGCTTTCACCGCTGATCAGCGCTTCGTCGGCATGGCTGTTGCCTTCCAGCACCTGGCCGTCGACCGGGAAGCGTTCGCCGGGCTTGACCAGAATCCGGTCACCCAGTGCCAGCGCGCCGATGCCGACACGTTCCTCGCGGCCATCCACCAGCCTCACCGCGTGGTCCGGGCGCAGCGCCTGCAAGGCGCGAATGGCGCTGGCGGTCTGGCGCTTGGCACGGCTTTCCAGGTACTTGCCGAGCAGGATCAGGCTGATGATCACCGCCGAGGCCTCGAAGTACAAATGCGGCATCTGCCCGGCCGGGGTTACGGCCCATTGGTACAGGCTTAGGCCGTAACCGGCGCTGGTGCCGATGGCCACCAGTTGATCCATGTTGCCAGCACGGGCTTTCAGCGCTTGCCAGGCGGCACGGTAAAAACGCGCACCGAAGATGAACTGCACCGGTGTGGCGAGCAGGAATTGCGCCCAGGCCGGCAGCATCCAGTGCTGGCCGAAGGGTTCGGCCAGCATCGGCACAACCAGTGGCAGGGTCAGGATGATGGCCGCCAACAACGTCAGTCGCTCACGACGCAGGCGGTTGCCGGCTTCATCCGTGGCAGGGCGCCCATCGAGCAGGCTGGCCTTGTAACCGGCGGCAGCCACCGCCTTCAGCGCCTGTTGCGGGTCGAAACCGGCGAGTACCTGCAGGCGCGCCTTCTCATCGGCGAGATTGACGGTGACCTGGCTGATGCCCGGCAGTTTGCTCAGGGCGCGTTCGATACGACCGACGCAACTGGCGCAGGTCATGCCTTCGATGTCCAACTCCAGTGGCTGGCTGGGCACGCTGTAACCGGCGCCCTCGATAGCGCTGATCAGTTGCGGCAGACTTCCGGCCGGCGCTTCGATGCGCGCCTGCTCGCTGGCCAGGTTGACGCTGACACTACTTACTTGCGGCAGCTTGCGCAGCGCGCGCTCGACACGACCGGCGCAACTGGCGCAGGTCATGCCCTGGATGGGCAGGTCGAAGGTGGTCATGGTTCGGCTCCCTGTAACGTCGTGGCTACAGGATCAACCTTACCCCCATGGCAAGGTCAAGTCTTCAGTTCAGCATCGGCGCGGCATGCAGTCGCAGGCCATCGCTGCCCATGGCGATGCGATAGCGGCGCACTTCGCCGGCCTGCAGTTCCAGCGACTGACCGGCGAGCTGGTTGATACCGTCCTGGCAGCGGCCGCTGCCAGTCAGGCCCAGGCGTAACGACACCTTGCCGGGCGGCAGGTTGAAGGACACCGACTGGCCCTGATGCAGGCGGGCGGCCATCTGGTCATGCAGATACAGCGCGACCTCGCAGGTGGTGGCCACCTCCAGGCGTTCGCGCGAGACGATCAGCACTGCGTAGCCTTCGCCCTGACTTGTCGAGGGCAGCGGTGCCAGTGGTTCGGCCTGAGCCAGAGTCGCCAACAGCAGGGCAAGGGCGGAGCAGAGCAGGCGCATGGCAAGGTCCTCATGCAGAAAACGGCGCGGGTGACATGAAGCAAGGGCTTGACCTTGCCATTGTGGCAAGGTTGAGACTACACCCATCGACCACTGATTCAAGGAGTCAGCAATGCAACAATTCAAGGTTAGCGGAATGTCATGCGGTCATTGCGTGCGTGCCATTACCCAGGCGATCCAGGCGCTGGAGCAGACGGCCAGAGTCGAAGTGGATCTGGCTGGGGGGCTGGTACGAGTGGAGGGCAACCTGGATGCTGCGCAGATACAGGCCGCCATTCGCGAAGAGGGCTACCAGGTTGCCCCCGCGTAGAGCTCGGGCCTGCTAAGGCCACTGCCGCAGCAGGCCGCGAAAGCAGCTGTCGATCATCGTCGGGGTATCGGTCTGGGCATCGAACAGGTTGGGGTCTCGCAGCCAGTCACTGAACAGGCCGACGAGTAGCGCGTGCAGCGTGCGCGAGGCCAGGCGCGGGGTGATGCCTGGCTGCAGGTATGGTTGCACAGCCGGCAAGGCGAACTGCTGTTCGCACAGGTCAATGAACTGATTGACGAAGGTCTCGTGACGCTCCTCGGCCTCGCGCAGCTCCTCGGTGAACTCGCAGCGCCGCAGTAGTACGGTGAGGATGCGCCGGCGTTGCTCGTCGAGCACCAGATTGGCCATGGCCTCTATGCACAGATCGCGCAGCAGCTGCAGCGATGACAGGCCATCGACCGCCGCCAGTTGCTGGGCCAGCGGCTCCAGCGGCAGACGTACCTGGTTGAGCATTTCGTGGAACAGGTGGGCCTTGTTCTGGAAGTGCCAATAAACCGCACCGCGCGTAACCCCGGCATGCCGGGCGATCTGCTCGAGGCTGGTATGGGCGACCCCACGCTCGAGGAACAACTGTTCCGCAGCAGCGAGGATGGCGTGGCGGGTTTTCTCCGCGTCTTCTTTGGTTCTGCGCATGGTGATCCGGGTGTTGAAACTGGGCTCAGAGGCTACCGAGTTTACCGACTTTGTCCCGCTTGCTGGTGGCTACCCTGTTTTACCTGGCACGATGTCCCTGAGCCGGAGCCGCAAGACTTTGGCGGAATCGCAGGTACAGTGCGTTGCACTGGCTGGCCTTTCGTGGGCGGCGCGAACAGTGAGATGATTAGCCAGCTAACAAATAGCTCGGAATGCTCATGAACCTGCGTACCCTTCTGATTCTTGGCGCGCTGTGCGCCTTTGGCCCGCTGGCCATCGATTTCTATCTCCCGAGCTTCCCGGTTCTGGCGCAGCAGTTCGCCACCGACGTCGAGCATGTGCAGCTGTCGCTGGCGGCCTATTTCGTCGGCATTGCCATTGGTCAGTTGTTCTATGGCCCGCTGGCCGACCGCTTCGGTCGGCGTGTGCCGTTGCTGGTAGGCGTGACACTGTTCACGGCGGCATCGCTGGCCTGTGCGCTGGCGCCGAGCCTGGAATGGCTGATCGTGGCGCGTTTCGTTCAGGCGCTGGGTGGCTGCGCCGGGATGGTGATCACCCGTGCGGTGGTGCGTGATGTGTGCGATCCGCTGGCCTCTGCCAAGGTCTTTTCGCAATTGGTGCTGGTGATGGGCCTGGCGCCGATCCTGGCGCCTCTGGGGGGCGGCCTGTTGCTCAACACGCTGGGCTGGCCATGGATCTTTCATAGCCTGGCGATTTTCTCCGGGCTGTGCCTGCTGGCCGTGATGTTCGGGCTGCCGGAGACGCGCCCGCAGCATCTGCAGCCGGCGCCGCTGAGTGGGGCTTTCGGCCAGTACCGCGCCTTGCTCGGCAATGCTCCGTTCATGGGCTACAGCCTGGTTGGCGGTGTCGCCATGGCCGGGATGTTCGCCTATATCGCCGGCTCGCCCTTCGTGTTCATCGAACTGTACGGTGTGCCGGCCGAGCGCTACGGCTGGCTGTTCGGCACCAATGCGGCGGGCTTCGTGATCATGGCGCAGGTCAATGCACGCCTGGTGCGGCGCGGTGGCCCGGTGCTGTGGTTGCAGCGCATGGTTCTGGTGTATCTGCTCAGCGCCCTGAGCCTGCTGGTGCTGGCCTGGATGCAGCCAGCTCAACTGTGGCCGTTGATGGTTCCGTTGTTCATCTGCGTGGCCTGTCTGGGCTGCGTGCTGCCCAATGCCACGGCCTGCGCCATGGCCGGGCAGGGGCGTCATGCCGGCAGTGCCTCGGGGCTGCTGGGCAGCATGCAGTTCAGCGTGGCGGCCAGCGCCTCGGCGCTGGTGGCTTGGCTGCATGATGGTTCGGCAGTGCCCATGGCGCTGGTGATTGCCCTGTGCGGCGCCGGTGCCTGCGCCATGGCCTGGTGGTGCAGGCGTTTCGCGGTCTGAGCTGCGTCAGTTGCCGGGGTAGTCGCTGAGCACGACATCCTGCTGCTGCTTGTCCAGGCCAATCACCTGATAAGGATCGACACGGTCGCCGTATTCCATGCCCGGCGATCCCATGGGCATGCCGGGTACGGCGGCGCCAATCAGGTCGACACGTTCGAGCAGCTTGAGAACGTCGGCAGCCGGGACGTGGCCTTCGACGAACTTGCCGTCGATCACTCCGGTGTGGCACGAAGCCAGACGCGGCGGCACGCCCAGTCGTTGTTTGACGGCACGCATATCGGTCTCGACGTGATCGTTGACGGTGAAACCGTTGTCCTGCAAGTGACTGATCCAGTCCTTGCAGCAGCCGCAGTTGGCATCGCGGTGAACATCGATGCTCAGGGGCTCGCTGGCATTGGCCAGGCTGGTGAAGAGGCAGAGGGCGAGCAGGGAACGACGCATGGCAGGCTCCGGATGATTGAGTGCTGAGCATAGCGCCGCTACCGGCACGGCCCAAGTGCCTGCGACTATGCGTCGCGATCAGGTACGCCTATGCTGGCCATGCCTTGATGATCAGGAATCTGCCGATGCTGCCCGAATCATCCTGTCGATCCAGATCGTGGCCCTGACTGCGCTGGGGCTGGCGTATTTCATCCGTCCCGAGGAAATGGCCAGCTTCAGCGGCGCACTGCTGATGGGCAGCGCTGCTGTCACGCAAGTGCGTGCCTATTACGGAGGGCTGCAACTGGGGCTTGCAGCCTACCTGGCGATGGCGCTGCTGTGTTGCGCCCGGCGCTGCTTCTGCTGGTGTTGCTGTACAGCGTGCTGGCGCTGGCACGCTTCGCCGGGCTGTGGCTGGATGGCGGCGCGCAGCAGACCTTCAATCTCTACGCGCTGCTGCTCGAGGTGCTCTCGGCCGCTTTGACCTGGTGGGCGTTGCGCGGCGTGTCACACTGAGCCGAGCAGGCAAAGCCCGGATTGCACCGGGCTACGAGGAGCGGTTCAGCGCCGCTCCAGCAGCACACCCGCTTCCATATGGTGGGTGTAGGGGAACTGGTCGAACAGCGCGCTGCGCGTCACCTTGTGGGTGTCGCTCAGTTGGGCGATGTTGGCGGCCAGGGTCTCCGGGTTGCAGGAGATGTACAGGATGCGCTCGAAACGGCGAGTCAGCTCGCAGGTGTCCGGGTCCATGCCGGCGCGCGGCGGGTCGACGAAGACGCTGCCGAACGCATAGCTCTTGAGATCGATACCGGCCAGGCGGCGGAATGGGCGCACGTCATTGAGCGCCTGGGTCAGCTCCTCGGCGGACAGACGCACCAGTTCGACGTTATCCACGCCGTTGTCAGCCAGGTTGGCCAGGGCGGCGTTGACCGAGGACTTGCTGATCTCGGTGGCGAGCACCTTGCGTACACGGGTGGCCAGCGGCAGGGTGAAGTTGCCGTTGCCGCAGTACAGCTCCAGCAGATCGTCGTCACGCTCGCCGAGCACGTCATGGGCCCAGCCCAGCATCTTCTCGCAGACCCGGCCGTTGGGCTGGGTGAAGGCGCCTTCCGGTTGGCGATAGCGGAACGTGCGTCCGGCTACGCTCAGTGCCTCTTCCACGTAGTCACGACCGATCACCAGGCGCTGACCGCGAGAGCGTCCCACCAGGCTGACGTTCAGTTCGGCGGCTAGTTTCTCTGCCTCGGCCTGCCAGGCCTCGTCCAGCGGGCGGTGGTAGGCCAGGGTGATCAGCGCATCGCCGGCCAGGGTGGTGAGGAACTCCACCTGGAACAGCTTGAACGACAGCGTTTCGCTGGCCTGCCAGGCGGCGCGCAGGCGCGGCATCAGCTCGTTGATGCGCAGGCTGGCGATGGGGAAGTCGTCGAGCAGGATCGGTGTGTGTTTGTCGCCTGGGGCGAACATGGCGTAGTGACGCTGGCCGTCCTCACGCCACAGGCGAAACTCGGCGCGCATGCGGTAATGCTCGCGTGGCGAGTCGAATACCTCGGGCTCCGGCGCGGCGAAGGGCGCCAGCAGTTCGACCAGGCGGGCCTTCTTCTCTGCGAGTTGGGCGTCGTAGGTGGCAGGGTCGAATGCGGGGCGGCTCATCGGTCACTCATGCGGGCAGGAAAACGGGGCGCCATTGTAGCGATTCCGTTGCCGGCGTGCCGTTGTCGTCGATCATTGGTGGCGCTGGACGCGGAGCGTCCTGGGAGGCGTTCCCACGCGGAGCGTGGGAACGATCATGACTCAGAGTATCCAGGGCGCGGCGTAGGACGTACTTGCGCAGCGGCCGCGTAGGGTGGGCTTCAGCCCACCGATAACACTTCTGGTCGTAGAGTGGATGACGCTTTTTCATCCACCGGTTGTGTGCCTGGAGAGAAGGTATTGGTGGACATGAAATGCGATGTCCGCCCTAAACCTATTGCCGCCTACCTTATGTGCTGATCAGGCGAAGTAGGCCAGCTTGACGATGAACAGGGCAGACAGCACCCACATCGCCGGGTTCAGCTCGCGCCAGCGGCCGGCCAGTACCTTGACCGCCGTCCAGGCGATGAAGCCGAAGGCGATGCCATTGGCGATGGAGAAGGTCAGCGGCATGGCCAGGGCAGCGACCACCACCGGGGCGGCGACGGTGAGGTCGTCCCAGTCGATCTGCGCCAGGCTGCTCATCATCAGTACGGCGACGAACAGCAGCGCCGGGGCGGTGGCGTAGGCCGGCACCGAGCCGGCCAGCGGGGCGAAGAACAGGCTGAGCAGAAACAGCGCGGCGACCACGCACGCGGTCAGGCCGGTACGCCCGCCGGCACTGATGCCGGCCGCCGATTCGATGTAGCTGGTGGTGGTGCTGGTGCCCAGCGCAGCGCCGGCCATGGTCGCGGTGCTGTCGGCCAGCAGGGCGCGGCCCAGACGCGGCATCTTGCCGTCCTTGTCCAGCAGGTTGGCCTTTTGCGCGACGCCGACCAGGGTGCCGGCCGTGTCGAACAGGTCGACGAAGAGGAAGGCGAAGATCACGCTGATCAGGCCGATATCCAGTGCGCCGGCGATATCCAGCTGCAACAGGGTCGGCATCAGCGACGGCGGCATCGAGACCACGCTCGGCATTTCCGACAGGCCCAGGGCGATGGACAGGCCTGTGACCAGCAGAATGCCGATCATCACGGCGCCGGTGACCTTGCGATAGGCCAGCGCGGCGATGACGAAAAAGCCCAGGCAGGCCAGCAGTGCGCCGCCGGTGCTCATGTCGCCGAGGCCGACCAGGGTGGCCGGGTGATCGACCACGATGCCGGCGTTCTTCAGCGCGATGATCGCCAGGAACAGGCCGATACCGGCGGCGATACCGGCGCGCAGGGCCAGTGGGATGCTGTTGATGATCCACTCGCGGATCCTGAAGATCGACAGCAGGAAGAAGATCGCACCGGAGAGAAACACCGCGCCCAGGGCGGTCTGCCAGCTGTAGCCCATGGTCATCACCACGGTGTAGGTGAAGAAGGCGTTGAGGCCCATGCCCGGCGCCAGGGCAATCGGGTAGTTGGCCAACAGGCCCATCACCAGCGAGCCGATGGCGGCGGCCAGGCAGGTGGCGACGAACACCGCGCCATGATCCATACCCGTCTCGGCCAGCATGTTGGGGTTGACGAAGAGGATGTAGGCCATGGTCAGGAAAGTGGTGACCCCGGCCAGAACCTCGGTGCGCACCGTGGTGTTGTGGGCGTTGAGTTGGAACAGTCTTTCCAGCATGGTGGCTCCCCCGAGGCGCGAACGCGCCGAAATTGGTCTGCAGAAAGCAAAGCACATTCGTCCGCATGAGCTGGGAAAATGGCTCGATTTCGCAAAAGCCGCGCATCATACCAGCAAGGTTTTGCCGGGTGAATTTATGGCCTTTTCAGCCTTTTCATGACCGGGTAGACAGTTTTGCCCTGGCTGTGTCGGGTATGTCGCTACAAGCAGGCCAAGGGGCAATGCCGATCAGATACGCTTGCCAAAGCGGTCTTTCGTAGGAGCCCCGCCCCGGGGCGAAGCTTTTCAATCGCGTATCGCCCTGGTTCGCGGCGGGGCGCCGCTCCTACCCATTGGCAGCGTCGACGCTTAACTGACAGACATTAGGCCAAGGGGCACCTAACGGGCTCAGTGATCCTCGCTTTCGTGCGCCAGTAACTGCCGCTTGCGCTGTAGCCCCCAGCGATAACCACTGAGCTGGCCATCGCTGGCCACCACGCGGTGGCACGGCAGCAGCAGAGCGATGGTATTACTGGCGCAGGCGCGCGCCACTGCGCGCGGGTGGCTGTACAGCTGGCCGGCCAGTTCGGCATAGCTGCGCGTCTCTCCGCAGGGAATATTCTGCAGCGCTTGCCAGACGCGCAGCTGAAACGCCGTGCCGCGTATGTCCAGTGGCAGATGGGCGGCGCGCTGCGGTTCTGCGAGTTGCTCCAGCACCTGCTGCAGCCAGTTGCGTAGACCCTGTTGATCTTCTTCGAGCTGGGCGGCGGCGAAGCGCTGTTGCAGTTCGACGCGCAGCGTTTGCGGCTCATCGCCAAACAGCAGGGCGCAAACGCCTCTGTCGCTGGTGGCCAGTAGCACCTGGCCGAGCGGGCAGGGGGCGATGCTGTAACGCAGGCGCTCGCCGGCGCCGCGTTGACGGCGCTGCGCGGGGCTCATGGCCTGGGGCTTTTCATACAGCGCGCGGGTGCCGGAATAGCCGGCGGCCAGCGCTGCGTCGAGCACGCTAGCTGCCTGTGGCAGATGGGTTTCCAGGCGTTGCCGGCGCAGAGCGGCGGCCCAGGCATTGGGTGTCACGCCCGTGCGCGCCTTGAATGCACGGGCCAGGTGCGAGGCTGACAGACCGATACGTGCCGCCAGCTGGGGCAGGGTCAGGCGTTGTTCGCCGCTGAGCAGGTCACAGGCTGCGGCGACCAGCGCATCGAGCTGCTGCGCCGGGCTCTGGCCTTGCGGCGAGCAGCGTTTGCACGGGCGAAAGCCGGCTGTCTCGGCGCTGGCTGCGTCAAGGTGAAAGCTGACGTTATCGCGCCTTGGTCGCCGCGCCGGGCAACTGGGCCGGCAATAGATACCCGTGCTGCCGACGGCGAAGACGAAACGCCCGTCGAACGCCGCGTCGCGCTCGCAGACGGCTTGCCAGCAGCGTGCCTGGTCGAGCATGAGGCGAACCTTTCTGATGAGGATGACAGCACCGATTGTCGGTTGCGCCTGTCGAGCTGCCAATCCGTATTGCACTTTCAAACCCCGGATCGGGTCATTTGTACGAGGGCCTGAGCATAAACAGCGTTCAGCACCTTTAATGATGAGTAGGCAGATGCCGAAGGAGATCGCCATGCGCGGGATGCTCGATAGGCCGGAGCAGGAACTGATTCTGGTGGTGGACGATGCCGTGGATGCGCGCCAGCGCCTGGGGGCGCTGCTGGCTGATCGTTATCAGGTGAGCCTGGTTGGCAATGATGAGGCACTGCAGGCGGCCAGGGCGCAACCGCAACCGGATCTGATCCTGCTTGGCTGGCAGGATGACTATGCATTGTGCCGCAAGCTCTGCGGCGACCTTCAAACCCGCCATATCCCACTGATTCTGGTGACCGGGCGCAGCGATGTTGCCGACGAGCAACTGGGCTTCGACCTCGGCGCCGCCGACTACATCACCAAGCCGGTCAGCCCGCCCATCGTGCTCGCCCGCGTGCGGGCGCAACTGCAGCTCAAGGCCGCTACCGACTACCTGCGTGACAAGAGCGAGTATCTGGAGCTCGAGGTCAAGCGCCGTACGCGCGATATCCAGCGTCTGCAGGATGTCACCATCGAGGCCATGGCCAGCGTTGCCGTCATGCGCGACAACCCGCGCAGCCGTCGTCTGGAACGTATCGAACGCTACATGACCTGCCTGGCTGCTGCGTTTGCACGGCAGCAGCCGGCCTTGTCAGCGTCGCTGAGCGGGGCGCGTATTGCCCAGTTGGGCAAGTCGGCCAGGCTGCATGTGATCGACCGGCTGATCCTGCCTGATCGGGTGCTGCTCAGCCATGGCGAGCCGGACGAAAATGACCTGCGCCTGCTGAGCGAGGGGGTGATCGCCGGGCGTGATGCGCTCGAACGTGCCGAGCGCAAGTTGGGCAGCATCACCGACTTTCTCTCTGACGCCAAGGACATCGTCTACAGCCAGCATGAGCGCTGGGATGGCCAGGGCTATCCGCAGGGGCTGAGTGGTGAGCAGATTCCATTGTCGGCACGGCTGATGGCGCTGGTCGGGTACTTCGAAGAGTTGACCTGTCAGCATGCCTATCTGCCGTCGATCAGCCCGGAACAGGCCGTTTCGCGGATCTGCGCCGCCAGCGGCACGCGCTTCGATCCGATGGTGGTGCTGGCCTTCGTCGAGGCGACGCCGGAGTTCCTGCATATCGCCCAGAGCCTGGCCGATGACGCTGCCGCGGTGGAAGTCGAGTTGCAGCGCCTGGAAGACTCGCTGGCGGAAAGCATCGAGCTGACTCTGCCAGCGGCGCCATGACACGGCGCTGGCGGCAGGTCGTGTCAAGGCGATCAGTCGGCGATGCGTTCGACATGATGGCAGGCCACCTGCCGCGCATCGATCAGGCGCAGCTCAGGGCGTTCGCCGCGGCAGCGTTCGTCGGCATGCGGGCAGCGCTTGTGGAAGGCGCAGCCGGATGGCGGGTTCAGCGGGTTGGGCAACTCGCCGCTGATCTTCATCCGCGGCTTGTCCGGATCGGGATGAATCGCCGGCGTCGCCGACAGCAGGGCGCGGGTGTAGGGATGCAGCGGGCGGGCGTAGAGCGCCTCGGCCGCGCCAATCTCCACCGGGCGGCCGAGGTACATCACCAGCACGTCGTCGGCGACATGACGCACCACCGCGAGGTTATGCGAGATGAACACGTAGCCGGTCTGGTACTGCTCCTGCAGGTCCATGAACAGGTTCAGCACCTGGGCCTGGATCGACACGTCCAGCGCCGAGGTCGGTTCGTCCGCCACCAGCACCTTGGGCTGCAGCATCATGGCACGGGCCAGGGCGATGCGCTGACGCTGGCCACCGGAGAACATGTGCGGGTAGCGCTGGTAGTGCTCGGGGCGCAGCCCCACCTGCTGCATCATCGCCTGCACCTTCTCACGACGCTCGGCACGCGACAGGTTGGTGTTGATTAGCAGCGGTTCGGCCAACTGGTCACCGATCTTCTGCCGCGGGTTGAGCGAGGCGTAGGGGTTCTGGAACACCATCTGCACGTCGCGGCGCAGCTGTTTGCGCTCGGCATGGCTGGCGCCGGCCACTTCCCGTCCGGCGATTTGCAGGCTACCGGCGCTGGGCTCTTCGATCAGGGTCAGGGCGCGTGCCAGGGTGGACTTGCCGCAGCCGGACTCGCCAACCACCGCCAGGGTCCTGCCGGCCTCCAGCGTGAACGACACGCCGTTGAGCGCTTGCACCAAGGCTGCCGGTTTGAACAGGCCGCGCGAGACGCTGTAGTGACGGGTCAGCTCACGGGCTTGAAGTACGGTGCTCATCAGGCCACCTCCGCCGTGGGTACAAGAGGAAAGAAGCAGCGCGCAGCGCCTCGCTCGTGTGCGTCCAGGGTTGGACGCTGGTCGCGGCAACGCGGCTGCACGTAGGGGCAGCGTGGCGACAGCAGACAGCCCTGTGGGCGGTCATAACGGCCGGGCACGATACCGGGCAGGGTCGCCAGGCGCTGGGCGCCGGCGCTGTGTTCGGGGATCGCCTTGAGCAAGGCTTCGGTATACGGATGACTGGGCGCATCGAACAGAGCCGGCACCTGGCCCAGCTCCACCGCTTGCCCAGCGTACATCACGCAGACGCGCTGGGCGGTTTCGGCGACCACGGCCAGGTCATGGGTGATCAGCACCAGGGCCATGCCCTGATCGCGCTGCAGATCCAGCAGCAGCTCCATGATCTGCGCCTGGATGGTCACGTCCAGCGCGGTGGTGGGTTCGTCGGCGATCAGCAGCTTGGGTTCGGCGGCAATCGCCATGGCGATGGCCACACGCTGGCTCATGCCCCCGGAAAGCTGGTGCGGGTAGGCATCGAGGCGGCTGGCGGCGCCGGGGATTTCCACCCGTTCCAGTAGTTCCAGGGCACGGGCGCGTGCCGCCTTGCCTTTCAGGCCGAGGTGCTGGCGCAGCACTTCCTCGATCTGGAAACCCACGGTGTAGCTGGGGTTGAGGGCGGTCATCGGGTCCTGGAAGACCATCGACAGGTCCTTGCCGACGATACGCCGGCGCTGCCGGCCCTTCAGACGCAGCATGTCGGTGCTGTCGAACTGCATGCAATCGGCCTGGACGATGCCGGGTGCGTCGATCAGGCCCATCAGCGCCATCATGGTCACCGACTTGCCGGAGCCGGACTCGCCGACGATGGCCAGCACTTCACCTTTTTCCACACTCAGATCGAGCCCGTCGACCACCGGCACGGCGTCGGCCGCGCCGAAACGTACGGAGAGGTTGCGGATATCCAGCAGACTCATCGGGCGTCCTCCGTGCATAGGGGGGACGATACTTCTCCCGTCCACGCTGCGCAGCTGTGGTGCGCCATGCGCACCGAGATCATCTTGTGCATATGGGCCTCCTCAGATGGCGTTCTTCAGTTTCGGGTCGAGGGCATCGCGCAGGCCGTCACCCATCAGGTTGATCGCCAGCACGCTGAGCAGAATCGCCAGGCCAGGCAGGGTCACCACCCACCAGGCGCGTTCGATGTAGTCGCGCGCCGAGGCCAGCATGGTGCCCCACTCGGGCGTCGGCGGTTGCACGCCGAGGCCGAGAAAGCCCAGTGCGGCCGCGTCGAGAATCGCCGAGGAAAAGCTCAGGGTGGCCTGCACGATCAACGGCGCCATGCAGTTGGGCAGCACGGTGACGAACATCAGCCGTGGTAGGTTGGCGCCGGCCAGCTGCGCAGCGGTGACGTAGTCTCGGTTCAGTTCACCCATCACGGCCGCGCGGGTCAGGCGCACATAGGAAGGCAGCGAGACGATGGCGATGGCGAAGATGGTGTTGATCAGCCCTGGGCCGAGGATGGCGACGATGGCGACCGCCAGCAGCAGCGAGGGCAGCGCCAGCATGATGTCCATCATGCGCATGATGCCGGGGCCGAGCAGACGCGGGAAAAAGCCGGCGACCAGGCCCAGGAGGATGCCGGGAATCAGCGACAGCACCACCGATGCCAGGCCGATCAGCAGCGACAGGCGTGCACCGTGGATCAGGCGCGAGAGCAGGTCGCGGCCCAGTTCGTCGGTGCCGAGCAGGAACTGCCATTGGCCGCCTTCCAGCCACACCGGCGGGGTGAGCAGGAAGTCGCGGTACTGCTCGCTGGGATCGTGCGGTGCGACCCAGGGGGCGAACAGTGCGCAGAACACCAGCAGGATCATGAACGCCAGGCCGCCGAGGGCGCCGGTGTTGTGGGCGAAGGCCTGCCAGAACTCTTTCAGTGGCGAAGGGTAGAGCAGGCTCTGGTCGAGTGGGGTGGAGGTGGTCATGGGCGCACCTCTTGCGGGGTGGACGACGCTTCATCCGTCCACCGACGTGTTTTCACGGTGGATGAAAAGCGCGTCATCCACCCTACGCAAATGATGTGGCTATGCATGGCGCCTTCCTTACTTCTGATGGCGAATACGTGGATTGGCCAGGCCATAGAGGATGTCCACGGTGAAGTTGACCAGGATCACCAGGCAGGCAATCAGCAGAATGCCGTTTTGCACCACCGGGTAGTCGCGGGCACCGATGGCCTCGATCAACCACTTGCCGATGCCCGGCCAGGAGAAGATGGTTTCGGTCAGCACGGCACCGGCCAGCAGGGTGCCGACCTGCAGGCCGAACACGGTCAGCACCGGGATCAAGGCATTGCGCAGGCCATGCACGAAGACCACGCGCGTCGGCGACAGGCCTTTGGCCCGTGCGGTGCGGATGTAGTCCTCACGCAGCACTTCGAGCATGGCCGAGCGGGTCATCCGCGCGATCACCGCCAGCGGGATGGTGCCGAGCACGATGGCTGGCAGGATCAGGTGGCGCAGGGCGTCGACGAAGGCGCCTGGCTCGTCGGAAAGCAGTGTGTCGATCAGCATGAAGCCGGTGACCGGCGGGATGTCGTAGAGCAGATCGATACGTCCTGAAACCGGTGTCCAGCCCAGGCCCACCGAGAAGAACATGATCAACAGCAGGCCCCACCAGAAGATCGGCATGGAATAGCCGGTCAGGGCAATGCTCATCACGCCGTGATCCAGCGCTGTACCGCGCTTGAGTGCGGCGACCACCCCGGCGATCAGGCCCAGGGTGCCGGCAAATAGCAAAGCGGCCAGGGCCAGTTCGACGGTGGCGGGAAACAGGGTGAGAAACTCGTTCCACACGCTTTCACGCGAGCGCAGCGATTCGCCGAGGTTGCCGCTGGCGAGTTGGCCGATGTAGTCGAAGTACTGCTGGTACAACGGCTTGTTCAGCCCCAGACGCTCCATGGCCTGGGCGTGCATTTCCGGGTCGACGCGGCGTTCGCCCATCATCACCTCCACCGGGTCACCGGGGATCAGGCGGATCAGCGCGAAGGTCAGCAGGGTGACGCCGAAGAAGGTGGGGATCAGCAAGCCCAGGCGGCGTGCAATGAAGCTCAGCATGGCGGTGGGTAACTCCTAATCAGAACGGTATCGAACAGCCTGGAAATCTGGCGATTCCTTCGAGCATGTTGCAGGTTAGCTGTTCGATCACGACGTGCCCCGGGCATTTGCCTGGGGCGTCGTTCGAGGGCGCTCACGTAACAGCAGTCGGCGCAGCGGCGATCGCGCAAAGGGCTATCAGTCGTTGCTGACACCGATGAAGCTGTTGCGCCCGAAGGGGCTGATCTGGAAGCCTTTGACGCTGCTGCGCATCGGTTGGTAGACCGTGGAGTGAGCGATCGGCGTGATTGGCACTTCGCGCTTGAGTACGACCTGGGCCTGACGATACAGCTCGCTACGTTGTTCCTGGTCGGTGACGCGCTTGGCGGCGACCACCAGCTTGTCGTATTCGCTGTCGCACCACTTGGAGAAGTTGTTGCCGTCTACCGAGGCGCAGCCGTACAGGGTGCCGAGCCAGTTGTCCGGGTCACCGTTGTCGCCGGTCCAGCCGATCAGCATGGCATCGTGCTCGCCGGCATGGGCGCGCTTGATGTATTCGCCCCACTCGTAGCTGACGATGCGCGCCTTGATGCCGACCTTGGCCCAGTCGTTTTGCAGCATCTCGGCCATCAGCCGCGCATTGGGGTTGTAGGGCCGCTGCACAGGCATGGCCCACAGGGTGATCTCGGTGCCTTCCTTGACGCCGGCAGCCTTGAGCAGTTCCTTGGCTTTTTCGGGATCGTAGGCCGCATCCTTGATCGACTCGTCATAGGACCATTGAGTCGGCGGCATGCCGTTCACAGCCAACTGGCCGGCGCCCTGGTACACCGCGTCGATGATCGCGGCCTTGTTCACCGCCATATCCAGCGCCTGACGTACTTCGCGCTGGTCGAACGGCGCGCGGGTGACGTTGTAGGCGATGTAGCCGACGTTGTAGCCAGGCTCGGTCGGTACATTGAGATTCTTGTCGGCCTGCAGACTCTGCAAGTCAGCAGGGCGCGGGTTGAGGGTGACGTGGCATTCACCGGCGCGCAGCTTCTGCGCGCGTACCGAGGCGTCGGTATTGATGGAGAAAATCAGGTTGTCGATCTTCACCTGCTCCGGGGCCCAGTACTGCGTGTTGCCCTTGAAGCGGATCACCGCGTCCTTCTGATAGCGGCTGAACACGAACGGCCCGGTGCCGATGGGCTTCTGATTGATCTCGGCGGCCTTGCCGGCCTTGAGCAACTGGTCGGCGTATTCGGCCGAGTGTATCGCGGCAAAGCTCATCGCCAGGTTCTGCACGAAGGCGGCGTCGACGGCGTTGAGGGTGAAGACCACGGTCATGTCGTCGGTCTTCTCGATCTTGGCGATGTTCTTGTCCAGGCCCATGTCCGTGAAGTAGGGAAACTCGCTGGGGTAGGCCTGGCGGAACGGGTGGTTGCGATCAAGCATGCGCTGGTAAGTGAACAGCACATCGTCGGCGTTGAAGTCGCGAGTCGGCTTGAAGTAGTCGGTGCTGTGGAACTTGACCCCTTCGCGCAAGTGGAAGGTGTAGGTCAGGCCGTCCTCGCTGATGTCCCAAGAGGTAGCCAGTGAAGGTTGTGCCTTGGTGCCGCCGCGCTCGAATTCGGCGAGGCGATTGAAGATAGTTTCCGAGGCCGCGTCGAAATCGGTGCCGGTGGTGTACTGGCCGGGGTCGAAACCGCCCGGGCTGCCTTCGGAGCAATACACCAGGTTGCTGGCGTGGGCGAACGAAGCACTGGTGAGCAGGCCTGCGGTGAGCAGTGCCTTGCACAGGGGGGACATACGCATGCGAACCTCTTTTTCTTTTTGTTCGCGCCTGGGTATGGCGCGAGCTCGGAATGCGGTGAAGGCGGGTAGCCCACCGGGTCGGGCTCGAAATTAAGTCATGCTGAAATTGTGGTCAACAAAAATTAAGCAGCACTAACATTGCGCATATTCGCCCTGAATTGGGGCAAAAAATCACTCGCTGGCGGGGTGATCGCCGAAAAGCGCCATGGTGGTCATGGTCAGTACTTCGGCCGGGGCATCGGCGGTATTGGCCAGGCGATGCAGCTTGCCGGCATCGAAATGCACCGAGTCGCCGGGGCCGAGGGGGTAGTCGCGACCCTCGATGGTGTAGACGATCTGCCCGCTGAGCACGTAGGAGAATTCCACGCCCTCATGCGCGATCAGTTCAGACTGATAACCCACCGGAATGTTCATCTTCACCGCGTTGATCGAGTTGCCGGGAAATGAGCTGGACAGGCGTTCATAGGCCAGCAACTGACCGCCTACGGTGTAGCGCACCCGTTCGTTGACGTGAGAATCCGGTTGCGCCTGGGTGGGCTGATCGAACAGCACGTTGAGCGGTACATCGAGTGACTTGGCGATGCTCGCCAGCGACGATAGCGATACGCCGGTCAGGTTGCGTTCTGCCTGGGACAGGAAGCTGGCGGTCAGGCCTGCGTCTGCCGCTACCTGATTGAGGGTCTTGCCGGCGGCCCGCCGGTAGCGGCGCAAGCGTTCGCCAATGCGATCTGCGGTCATGGAGGTGGTTCGCTGTTCGGGTCAGCGCAGTATACCCATGAGGCGCAGGGACTTCAGCCCGATGCCGGCGCGCTTTTTAAGTACAGCTGAAAAAATCTTTGACCGGAATTTAAGTTGCACTTAAATTTTGCCGCAGCAAATTGCCCGGTGACGATGGTCGTCGTGGGCGCCAGACGAGGATGCGCAGATGACACTGGGAGTGGGCGGCAGCACGCCGGAGCAGGCCTTGGCGCGCCTGCAGAACATGATGGCCGGCGCGCAGCCGATCACTGAGGCTGAATACCAGACGCGCATCGACCGCGCTCAGGCGTTGATGCGCGAGCAGGATATCGCCGCGCTGTTTCTGGCTGCCGGCAGCAACCTGCAGTACTTCACTGGTGTGCAGTGGCATCCCAGCGAACGTATGGTCGGGGCGATTCTGCCGGCCAGCGGTGCACTGGAGTATCTGGCGCCGGCGTTCGAGGAAGGCACGGTGCGCGATTTCCAGGTGGTGCCTGGCGTGATCAATACCTGGCAAGAGCACGAAAGCCCCTATGCACTGTTTCTGAACTGCCTGAAGCGTCTGGCGGAATTGCCCAAAGATGGTGCGCAGCCGAAGGTAGGTCTTTGTTCTTCTTTGCCTTTTTTCATGTTTGAAGGCATTCGCCAGCTGACTACCGGTTATCGCTTCGTCGATGCCGGCAGCATCACCACGGTCTGTCGCCAATCCAAATCGCCAGCCGAAATCGCCCTTATGCAACGCGCCAAGGACATGACCCTGGAAGTGCACAAGGCGGCTGCGAGCATCCTCCATGAAGGTATCAGCACCACTGAAGTTGCCGAGTTCATCCACCAGGCGCACCGCCGTGTCGGTGCGCCTGGCTCGACCTTCTGCATCGTGCTGTTCGGTGCCGCCAGTGCCTTTCCGCATGGGGTCAAGCACGCACAGCGGCTCAAGGACGGCGACATGGTACTGATCGACACCGGCTGCAAGGTGCACAGTTACCTGTCGGACATCACCCGCAGCTACGTTTTCGGCACGCCCAGCGCGCGCCAGCGCGACTTCTGGAACAAGGAAAAAGCCGCGCAGCAGGCGGCGTTCGAGGCAGCCATCCTGGGGGCGCCCTGTTCGTCGGTGGACGCCGCGGCCCGGCGTAGCCTGGAGGCCGCAGGGCTTGGGCCTGGCTACAGCTTGCCAGGCTTGCCGCATCGTACGGGTCACGGTATCGGCCTGGACATTCACGAGGGGCCTTACCTGGTTGGCGGCGATGACACTCCGCTGGCAGAGGGCATGTGCTTCAGCAACGAGCCGATGATCTGCGTGCCGGGAGAGTTCGGCATCCGCCTCGAAGATCACTTCTACGTGACCGCCGACGGCCCGCGCTGGTTTACCCAGCCCAGTCATTCGGTGGACGACCCCTTCGGCCTAGGCGTTTAACCACGCCTACGTCGGGTTCGTAGACGCTTTCATCAGGTTCGAGCCATGGCTGCTCATGGCACGCTCACCTTGGAAAAGTTGTTCGAGCCCATCGGGCTGAGTACGAAGCCTTCGACGCCCTTGCGCAGCGCTGCGAACTGTTTCGGGTGGGCCAGGGCGATCCACGGCGCTTGCTCATGGAAGATTGTCAGGGCCTGACGATACAGCGCGGCGCGTTTGCTCTGCTCGGGTTCGCGGCGTGCCTGGGTGATCAAGGCATCGAAGGTCTTGTCGCACCACCCGGCCTGGTTCTCGCCGCTCTCGGCAGCGGCGCAGGACAGGTTGGGGGTGAGGAAGTTGTCCGGGTCACCGTTGTCGCCGGCCCAGCCCATGAATACCAGGTCATGCTCGCCGTTCTTGGCGCGCTTGATCAGCTCGCCCCACTCGAACACGCGAATATCGCTGCGAATGCCGATGGCTGCGAGATCGGCCTGCAGCATCTGTGCGCCGATACCCGGGTTTGGATTGGTCGGCCCGCCACCGGGGCGGGTCCAGATCGACAGGGCGAAGCCATCGGCGTGACCGGCCTCGGCCAGCAACTGGCGGGCGCGTTCGGGATCGTGCGGCCAGTCCTGCAGCGTGTCGTCATGGCCCCACAAGGTGGCTGGGTAGGGCGCCACGGCCGGTGTGGCATTGCCTTCGCCATACTGCGCGCGAATGTAGGCGGCCTTGTCGAAGGCCAGGTTCAGTGCCTGGCGCACGCGCACGTCGTCCAGCGGCGGATGACGGGTGTTGATGCCGATATAGGCGGTGAGCAGCGAGTCCAGCTCCAGCACCTGCAGTTTCGGGTCGGCCTTCATGGCCGGGATGTCGACGGGGCGTGGGAACAGGGTGATCTGACAGTCGCCGGCCTTGAGCCGTTGCTGGCGCACGTTGGGCTCGGGGGTGATGGCCAGTATCAGGCGCTCGACCTGCGGTGCGCCATTCCAGTAATCCGGGTTGCCGCGAAAGCGTACCTGGGCGTCCTTGGCATAGCGCTCGAACACGAAAGGCCCGGTGCCGATGGGGGCATTGTTCAGGCGTTCGGGGGTGTTCGTTGCGAGCAGGTGCTCGGCATACTCGGCCGAATAGATTGAGGCGAAACCCATGGCCAGGTTGGCCAGGAAGGGCGCTTCCGGGTGTTTGAGGACGAAGCGCACGCGATGCTCGTCGAGCTTGTCGATGCGCTCGATCAGTTGCGCCAGGCCCATGGCCTCGGCATAAGGGAAGCCACGCAGCGACAGCTTGTGCCAGGGATGTGCTGGGTCGAGCTGGCGCTGGAAACTCCATAGCACGTCATCGGCGTTGAGCTCGCGAGTCGGGCTGAAGCCCTGGCTGGCATGGAATTTCACTCCCTGGCGCAGGGTGAAGGTGTAGCTCAGACCGTCATCGGCTATTTCCCAGCTTTCTGCCAATGCCGGGACGATTTCGGTGCTGCCGGGGGCGAAGTCCACCAAGCGTTCGAACAGGGTTTCCGCCGTTGCATCGGCGGTGGTGGCTGCGGTGTATTGAACGATGTCGAACCCTTCCGGGCTGGCTTCGCTGCAGACCACCAGGTTGGCCGCCTGGGCCTGAGCAGCGAGTAGCGCGGCAAACAGCAGACTGCCGCGCATAAGGGGAAAGGTAGGCATGCTGGCTCCTGGTCGACCGTCCTGCAATCGGCGCCCCTTCAAGGGCGCCGGTGCAGATTGTTACTTGCCGATACCTACACCATAGAACGAGTTGATGCCGAACGGGCTGATGCGGAAGTCCTGCACTTCCTTGCGCATCGGCTGGTACACGGTGGAGTGGGCCAGCGGAGTGATCGGCACCTCGCGCTTGAGGATCACCTGCGCCTGTTTGTACAGCTCGGTGCGTTCGGCTACGTCGGTGGTGCGTTTGGCGGCCTTGACCAGCTTGTCGTAGTCCTCGAAGCACCATTTGGAGAAGTTGTTGCCGTCGACCGCGTCGCAGCCATAGAGGGTGCCGAGCCAGTTGTCGGGGTCACCGTTGTCGCCGCTCCAACCGATCAGCATGGCGTCGTGCTCGCCGGCCTTGGCGCGCTTGAGGTATTCGCCCCACTCGTAGGTGACGATGCGTGCCTTGATGCCGATCTTGGCCCAGTCAGCCTGCAGGATCTCGGCGATCTGCTTGGCGTTGGGGTTGTACGGGCGCTGTACCGGCATGGCCCACAAGGTGATCTCGGTACCTTCCTTGACGCCTGCAGCTGTGAGCAGCTCCTTGGCTTTTTTCGGGTCGAAGGCAGGGTCCTTGATGTCTTCGTTATACGACCACTGGGTCGGTGGCATGCCGTTGACGGCCAACTGCCCGGCGTTTTGGTAAACGGCGTCGAGAATTGCCTGCTTGTTCACCGCCATGTCCAGCGCCTGACGCACTTCCAGCTTGTCGAACGGCGGGTGGGTGACGTTGTAGGCGATGTAGCCGACATTGAAGCCGGCCTGCTCTGGCATCTTCAGCTTGGCGTCTTGCTGCAGCGAGGCGATGTCGGCTGGGCGCGGGAACAGAGTGACATGGCATTCGCCGGCACGCAGTTTCTGCATGCGCACCGACGAGTCGGTGTTGATGGCGAAGATCAGGTTGTCGACCTTCACATCTTCGGGCTTCCAGTAGTCCTGGTTGCCCTTGTAACGAATCACCGCGTCCTTCTGGTAGCGACTGAACACGAAGGGGCCGGTGCCGATGGGTTTCTGGTTGATGTCAGCGGCCTTGCCAGCTTTGAGCAACTGATCGGCGTACTCGGCGGACTGGATCGAGGCAAAGCTCATCGCCAGGTTCTGCACGAAGGCGGCGTCCACTTCGTTGAGGGTGAAGCGCAGGGTCATGTCATCGAGCTTCTCCAGCTTGGCGATGTTGCTGTCCATGCCCATGTCGGTGAAATAGGGGAACTCGGTGGGGTACGCCTTACGGAACGGGTGGTCCTTGTCGAGCATGCGGCCAAAGGTGAATAGCACGTCGTCGGCATTGAATTCGCGGCTGGGCTTGAAGTACTCGGTGGTGTGGAATTTCACCCCAGGGCGCAACTTGAAGGTGTAGATCAGGCCGTCGTCGGACACTTCCCAGCTTTGCGCCAGGCCGGGCTCGACCTTGGTGCCGCCGCGCTCGAACTGGGTCAGGCGGTTGAAGATGGTTTCCGCGGCGGCGTCGAAATCGGTTCCGGTGGTGTACAGGCCTGGGTCGAAACCGGCTGGGCTGCCTTCGGAGCAGAACACCAGGTTGGCGGCGCTGGCGAGGGGGGCGCTGGCGATCAGCCCAGCGGTGAGTAAAGCCTGGATAACGGCGTTCTTGCGCATCTTGACCTCATCGTTGTTGTGGTTGTGGTCCTTGAGGAGCCTCTTGTAGAGACCACCAACGAAACTATGCAGGCCTTGTGCCTGAGGCAAGAGGGGCGCCGTGTGGAAAATGGTTAGCGCTACAGCGCTGTAATTTGCTGTCGCATTTATGAAAATGTTGCAGGGAAAAGATGGCGAAACGCCGTTATCTGGCGATAACGGCGTTGCTTTGTTGCGGAGCGTGGTTCAGGGCATCTGCACTTCGATGACGCCGTCGGCGCTGACCGTGACCTGGCTGGTGCCGGCTTCAATCTGTGGTGTTGGCGCTGCGTCCATCATCGCCATGCCCTTGGCTTCGAAGTTGCGCATGGCCATTGGCGGCTGGAAACCACCGGTGTTGAGGTTGAGGCTGACCAGCTTGTAGCCCTTGCCGCCAAGCGCTTCGGTGGCCAGTTGCGCGCGCGCCTTGAAGGCATTCACGGCGTCTTTGAGCATGGCATCTTCACGGGTCTTGCGGGTGTCGGTGGCGATGCTGAAATCCATGCCGGCCATCTTCATCGATTGCAGCAATTCACCGGTGAGGGTGGACAGGCGAGCGAAGTCAGCGCTTTCCAGGCGCACCTCGGCGCGCTCGCGCCAGGCGGTGATCTTCTGGCCCTTGTCGTCATACACCGGGTAGCTGTTGCGGCTGCCAAGTTTGACCGCCACGCCCTTGACCTGGCGCACCTGCTCCAGCGTCTTGTTGAGGGTAGTGGTGATCTCGGCGGCCAGCTTGGCCGGGTCACTGTGCTGCGCTTCGGTATAGAGGGTGACGTGCATCAGGTCGTGCGCCACTTCCTGATTGACCTCGGCGCGCAGGGCGATCTGGTTGTAACGCGCCTCGTCGGCCAGCAAGCCGGTGCTGGCCAGGCTGGCGGCAGTGAGGGCGAGGGCGGTGGCGATACGGGTCATGGTGCGCATGGTGCGGTTCCTTTTTCGATGGCCTTGTGGCCGTTTCCCGAGGTTAGACGAAGGCGAGTCGTGATCCGGGTTAATGCCGTGCAATTTTTTTCATCCTGTACACCGAGCGGGCTGCAGCGAAGTGTGCGTCCGGTTGCCGCAGCGGCGGAAGGCCGCGTCGGGCTTGGTTATACTCGCTCCCAGTCAAGGGAGTTTTCATGCTCGAACCCGTGCAGTTATTGTCCGCCAGTCGCCAGAATCTCTGGCGTCTGACCCTTATCCGTATTCTGGTACTGGCAGCTCAGGCGGGCTCGGTCGGTCTCGCCTACAAGTCGGGCATGCTACCGCTACCCTGGTTGCAATTGTCGGTCACCCTCGGCGTTTCTCTGCTGTTGTGCCTGGGCACGGCCTTGCGCTTGCGCGGCCCCTGGCCGGTGACCGAGGTCGAGTACGCCGTGCAGCTGGGCTGCGACCTGATCATCCACAGCGTGCTGCTGTACTACTCGGGTGGTTCGACCAACCCCTTCGTGTCCTATTACCTGGTGCCACTGACCATTGCCGCCGCAACGCTGCCGTGGATGTTCACCATCGTCCTGGCCGGTATGGCGCTGGCCGGCTACACATTGCTGCTGGTGTGGACGCATCCACTCGAGTTGCCGGCGGCGCGCGAGAGCCTGCTGGTCTATGGCATGTGGCTGAGTTTTGCCCTGTCTGCCGCGTTGATCACCTTCTTCGTTGCCAAGATGGCCGAGGAACTGCGCCGCCAGGACGAGCTGCGCGCCGAACGCCGCGAGGAAAGCCTGCGCGACCAGCAACTGCTGGCCGTGGCCACTCAGGCCGCTGGCGCCGCCCATGAACTGGGTACGCCGCTGGGCACCATGAGCGTGCTGCTCAAGGAGCTGCGCCAGGAGTATCGCGACAAGCCGGCGCTGCAGGATGATCTCGCCCTGCTGCAGGAGCAGGTCAAGCTGTGCAAGTACACCCTGCAGCAACTGGTGCGCGCCGCCGAGAACGATCGGCGTCAGGCAGTGGTGGAACAATCCTGTGTCGAATGGCTGGAAACCACTCTGAATCGCTGGCATCTGATGCGTCCCGAGGCCAGCTACCGCTATCAATGCCTGGGCCGCGGCACGCCACCGCGGATCATGCCACCGGCCGATCTCACCCAGGCGCTGCTCAATCTGCTCAACAACGCCGCCGACGCCTGTCCGGACAAACTCGACATTCGCCTGGACTGGGACCACCAGTGGCTGCGCCTGAGCATCCGCGACCACGGCGCCGGCGTGCCGCTGGCCATCGCCGAGCAGCTTGGGCGGCCCTTCTTCACCACCAAGGGCAAGGGTTTCGGCCTGGGGCTGTTCCTCAGCCAGGCCAGCGTGACCCGTGCTGGTGGCACGGTTAAGTTGTATAACCATGAAGAAGGCGGCACCCTCACCGAATTGAAGTTGCCGCGAGCCTATGGCGTGGCCTGACAAGGAAAACCCAGCATGAGCGACGAATCCCTGTTCGAAGGCGAAGAGCAGCCCCATCTGCTGCTGGTCGATGACGACCCCACCTTTACCCGCGTGATGGCGCGCGCCATGAGCCGCCGCGGTCTGCGCGTGTCTACCGCCTCCAGCGCCGAAGAAGGCTTGGCCCTGGCCAAGGACGACCTGCCGGATTACGCCGTGGTCGACCTGAAGATGGAAGGCGACTCCGGTCTGGTGCTGCTGCCCAAGCTGCTGGAACTGGACGCCGAGATGCGTGTGGTGATCCTCACCGGCTATTCCAGCATCGCCACCGCGGTGGAGGCGATCAAGCGCGGCGCGGCCAACTACCTGTGCAAGCCGGCCGATGCCGACGACGTACTCACCGCGCTGCTTTCCGAGCATGCCGACCTCGACAGCCTGGTGCCGGAAAACCCGATGTCGGTGGACCGCCTGCAGTGGGAGCACATCCAGCGTGTGCTGGCCGAACACGAGGGCAACATTTCCGCCACTGCCCGCGCCCTGGGCATGCACCGCCGCACCCTGCAGCGCAAGTTGCAAAAGCGCCCGGTGCGGCGCTAAGCCTTGGTATGCCTGGGCTCGTAGGGCGTAGGGTGGGCTTCAGCCCACCAGGGGGGCAGGCCGCAAGATGGGCTTGAGCTTATCAACGCGGGTTCGCGTGGGCTAAAGCGGATCGCCGCCCGGCCCATCCTACAACTGTGCGGCTTTTGCCCGTGGCAGATAAATGCTTAGCCAGCTAACATAGGTCGTCAGACAACCTGCTGGTGTCGCCATGCTCGCCGTCGCTGCACAAACCCTTGCCATTACCGCGCCCGTGTTCGCCATGCTGTTTCTCGGCGTGGCACTCAAACGTCTGCGCTGGATCGATACGCCCTTCATCGATACCGCTTCGAGCCTGGTGTTTCGCGGCACCATGCCGACCCTGCTGTTTCTCGGTGTGGTCAAGGCGGACCTGGATGCGGCCATGCAGCCGCAACTGCTGTCCTATTTCTTCCTGGCCACCGTGGCGTCGTTCTTCGTCGCCTGGGCCTGGGCGATCTGGCGGGTGCCGTTCGAGGGTCGTGGTATCTACACCCAGGGCGCCTTCCGCGGTAACAACGGTATCGTTGGCCTGGCACTGGCCACCAGCATGTACGGTGACTACGGCCTGTCGGTCGGCTCGTTGCTCGCCGCACTGGTGATCCTCTGCTACAACGCGCTCTCGGCGGTGGTTCTGGCCATCTACAGCCCGGGCGTGAAACCCGGTGCCAAGGCCATCGCGCGCAGCATCGTGAGCAACCCGATGATCATTGGCGTGCTGCTGGCGGCACCGATTGCCTACTGGAAAATCCCGCTGCCGCAGTGGTTCCTGACCTCGGCCGAGTATTTCGCGCAGATGACCCTGCCGCTGGCGCTGATCTGCATTGGCGGCACCCTGAGCCTGGCGTCGTTGCGCCGCAGCAGCGGCACGGCCATCGGTTCGGGCCTGATGAAGATGGTCTGGTTGCCGCTGCTGAGCACCTTCGGCGCCTGGCTGTTCGGCTTTCGCGGTGCGGATCTGGCGATCCTGTTTCTCTATTTCGCCAGCCCGACGGCGGCGGCCAGCTTCGTCATGGCCCGCGCCGTCGGCGCCAACCATGAGCTGGCGGCGGCGATCATCGTCCTGACCACCCTGGCGGCGGTGGTCACCACCAATATCGGTCTGTTGCTGTTGCAATGGGGTGGGTGGATCTAGTGTCGGACGTAGGGCGGGTGCAACCCGCCAGCCCCCGAGTGGCGGGTTGCACCCGCCCTACGCGCTTTGCTTCTGCCAGTCGTCGATCACTTCCTGCGCCGCGCGGAAGGCATCGATGCTGGCTGGTACGCCAGCGTAAACCGCGCAGTGCAGCAGGGTTTCGCGAATTTCTTCGACCGTGCAGCCGTTGTTCAGCGCGCCGCGCACGTGGCCCTTGAGTTCCTGCGGGCATTTCAGCGCGGTCAACGCAGCCAGGGTGATCAGGCTGCGGGTCGCGCGCGGCAGGCCACTGCGCGTCCACACGCCGCCCCAGGCATGCTCGTTGACGAAGTCCTGCAGTGGTTGGGTGAATTCGCTGGCGTTGCCCAGGGCGCGGTCGACGAACGCGTCGCCCATCACCTCACGGCGCACCTGCACACCCCGATCATGGTTGTCGCTCATGCTCACACCTGTTCGCCGCGTTGTCTGTGCCAGGCACGCCCGGCGATGATCACCAAGGTGATGGCGGTAAGCGGCAGTGCGTAGCCGATCATCGCGTCACCGAAGGTCTGAGCCAGCGGTCGGCCCGTGCTGAACATCACCAGATACAGGGTGTAGGCCACGTAGTAGCCCAGGAACAGCAAGCCTTCCCAACGGTTGATGCGGTAGCCGCTGAAGAAGATCGGCAGACAGGCGATGGCTACAGCGATCATCACCGGGAAATCGAAGGCCAGGGCGTTGGGCGATACTGCGATGGCGGCTGGCGCAACCATCGAGGCCAGGCCCAGCACGCAGAGCAGGTTGAAGATGTTGCTGCCGACGATATTGCCCACGGCGATATCGCGTTCGCCTTTGATGGCAGCCAGGATCGAAGTGGCCAATTCCGGCAGCGACGTGCCGACAGCGACAACCGTCAAGCCGATGACCAGTTCCGAAATCCCCAGCGCTCGTGCAAGCGTCACGGCGCCTTCGACCAGGAAGTTGGAACCCACCACCAGCAGCACCAGACCAGCGATGATAAGGCCGAGGTTGATCGCCCAGGCATAGGGCTTGGGCGCCTCGTCGAGACCGAATTCCTTGGCGAACTCGTCATCGTCGCCACCCTTGTCCTTGCGCGCGCTGTAGATCAGGAAACCGGTGTAAGCCAGCACGCCGGCGAACAGCAAGGCGCCATCGAAACGGCTCAGTTCACCATCCCAGGCCAGGCCGAAGGTGACCAGGCTGGCGCCGATCATGATCGGCACGTCCAGGCGGATCAGCTGGCGCGAGACGATCAGCGGCGCCACCAGGGCGGTCATGCCGAGAATCAGCAATACGTTGGCGATGTTGCTGCCGATCACGTTGCCGATCGCCAGGTCACCGCTGCCGTTGAAGGCCGATTGCACGCTGACTGCCGTTTCCGGCGCGCTGGTGCCGAAGGCCACCACGGTCAGGCCGATCACCAGTGGCGGAATGCCGAACTGTGCGGCCAGCTTGGCGGCGCCGCGTACCAATACCTCGGCGCCGGCGACCAGCAGCACCAAGCCGGCGATCAGGTAGACATAGGTCATCAGGGTCATTGCAGGGTAGCTCCGAAAAAAGTGCGGCTAGTGTAGCGATGGCATTATTGGCCGCCAGGGGCGGCAGAAAGATTTTGTTGCCAATTGTTCCTCAGTCCAGCGCCTCGACCCTGACCGGCACCACGCCTGCGCGCAGCATGTCGAGGCGCACGGCCGCGGCGCGGGAAACGTCGATGACGCGACCGCGCACGAAGGGGCCGCGGTCGTTGATGCGCAGCACCACGCTGCGCTCGTTGTTCAGGTTGGTGACCCGCACGCGGGTGCCGAAGGGCAGGCTGCGATGCGCGGCGGTCAGCGCGTGCTGATCGAAACGCTCGCCGCTGGCGGTACGCTGGCCGTGGTGGCGATCACCGTAGTAGGAGGCCTTGCCGGTTTCGCTGCTGCCCGAGCCGCCGCCGAAGGTGGAGCAGCCGCCGAGCAGGGCGAGTGCACCTAGCAGTGCCCATGTCTGTAGCCCGGATGCAATCCGGGGCAGTGAAGGTTCCCGGATTGCATCCGGGCTACGCATCGTCATATTCGCGGTCTCCATGAAAAACGCCGGGCGGGCCCGGCGTCATTGCAGCTAGCGTAAGCGAGCCGGCCTGGCTCAGCCTTCGAGCTTCTTCTTCAGCAGTTCGTTCACTTGCCCCGGATTGGCCTTGCCTTTGGAGGCTTTCATGGCCTGACCGACGAAGAAACCGAACATCTTGCCGCGCTTGGCTTCGTCGCTGGCGCGGTATTGCTCCACCTGCTCGGCGTTGGCGGCCAGCACTTCGTCGAGCATCTTCTCGATGGCGCCGGAATCGGTGACCTGCTTGAGGCCTTTCTTCTCGATCACTTCATCAGCCGTTGCGCCTTCACCGGCAGCCAGGGCTTCGAAGACCATCTTGGCGATCTTGCCGCTGATGGTGTTGTCCTTGATGCGCAGGATCATGCCGCCCAGTTGCTCGGCAGACACTGGTGATTGCTCGATCTCCAGGTTGTCCTTGTTGAGCAGGCTGGACAGTTCGCCCATCACCCAGTTGGCGGCCAGCTTGGCATCGCCACAGGTCTTGGCGACCACTTCGAAGTAGTCGGCCAGCTCGCGGCTGGCGCTCAATACACTGGCATCGTAGGCCGACAGCGCGTACTGGTTCTCGAAACGCTCGCGCTTCTGCGGCGGCAGCTCGGGCAGGGCCGCGCGCAGTTCGTCGAGGAAGCTGCGCTCGATCACCACCGGCAGCAGGTCCGGGCAGGGGAAGTAACGATAGTCGTTGGCTTCTTCCTTGCTGCGCATGGAGCGGGTCTGATCCTTGTTCGGATCGTACAGGCGGGTTTCCTGCACCACCTTGCCGCCGTCCTCGATCAGCTCGATCTGGCGCTGTACCTCGTGGTTGATCGCCTTCTCGATAAAGCGGAACGAGTTGACGTTCTTGATCTCGGCGCGGGTGCCGAACTCGACCTGGCCTTTCGGGCGCACTGACACGTTGCAGTCGCAGCGCAGCGAGCCTTCGGCCATATTGCCGTCGCAGATGCCCAGATAACGGACGAGTGCGTGAATGGCCTTCACATAGGCCACGGCTTCCTTGGCCGAGCGAATGTCCGGCTCGGAAACGATCTCCAGCAGCGGCGTGCCGGCGCGGTTAAGGTCGATGCCACTCATGCCGTGGAAGTCTTCGTGCAGGCTCTTGCCGGCGTCCTCTTCCAGGTGCGCACGGGTGATGCCGATGCGCTTGACGGTGCCGTCTTCCAGGGTGATGTCGAGGAAGCCCTTGCCGACGATGGGGTGATCCATCTGGCTGGTCTGGTAGCCCTTGGGCAGGTCCGGGTAGAAGTAGTTCTTGCGCGCGAAGATGTTACGTTCGGGGATCTCGGCGTCGATCGCCAGGCCGAACTGGCAGGCCATGCGCACGGCTTCGGCGTTCAGTACCGGCAGGGTGCCGGGCATGCCGAGGTCGACCAGGCTGGCCTGGGTGTTGGGCTCGGCGCCAAAGGTGGTGGCGCTGGCCGAGAAGATCTTCGACTGGGTGCTGAGCTGAGCGTGGATCTCAAGCCCGATCACTGTTTCCCATTGCATCTTTAGTATTCCTCGAATGCGTTGCAAACGGCTGCCGCCTTTTGATCCGTAGGAGCCCGCTTGCGGGCGATCCATTGCTATCGCCCGCAAGCGGGCTCCTACCAGGCCGTTGAAAGACTACCTGCGTTGCCATTGCTGCGTTAAAAACAGCCTCAAAATGCTCATTTACAACACGTAAACTGCGCTTTTTCGGCTGTTTTTGCCTTGCACTGGCCGCCTCGCCCACGTTTTTCAACGGCCTGCTACAGGGGGCGGCCTTTGCCTTAGAAGCCTTTGGGTGCGTGTTTATGCCAGTCGCTGACCTGCTGGTACTGATGCGCGACGTTGAGCAGACGACCTTCCTGGAAGTAGTTGCCGAGCAACTGCACACCCACCGGCAGGCCGTCGACGAAGCCGGCCGGCATCGACAGGCCGGGGATGCCGGCCAGGTTGGCGGTAATGGTGTAGATGTCTTCCAGGTAGGCGGACACCGGGTCGGCGTTCTTCTCGCCGAGTTTCCAGGCCAGGTTCGGCGTGGTCGGGCCGAGGATCACGTCGACCTCCTTGAAGGCGGCGACGAAGTTGTTCTTGATCAGCCGGCGAATCTGCTGGGCCTTGATGTAGTAGGCATCGTAGTAGCCGGCGGAGAGCGCATAGGTGCCGACCATGATCCGGCGTTTGACCTCGGCGCCGAAGCCTTCGCCGCGCGTGCGCTTGTACAGATCCTGCAGGTCTTTCGGGTTCTCGCAGCGGTAACCGAAGCGCACGCCGTCGAAACGCGACAGGTTGGAGCTGGCTTCTGCAGGCGCGATCACGTAGTAGGCGGGAATGGCGTGCTGCATGTTCGGCAGCGAGATGTCCCTGACGGTGGCGCCGAGCTTTTTCAGCTCCTCGACCACGGCCATCACCTTCTCACCGATGCGTGCATCCAGGCCGGTGCCGAAGTATTCCTTGGGCAGGCCGATGCGCAGACCGGCCAACGGCTGGGCCAGCGCCGCCAGGTAGTCATCCACCGGCTGGTCGACGCTGGTCGAATCCTTGGCATCGAAACCGGCCATGGCACCGAGCAGCAGGGCGCAATCCTCGGCGGTGCGGGCCAGCGGGCCGCCCTGGTCGAGGCTGGAGGCGTAGGCGATCATGCCCCAGCGCGAGACGCGACCGTAGGTGGGCTTGATGCCGGTGAGGTTGGTCAGTGCCGCCGGCTGGCGGATCGAGCCGCCGGTGTCGGTGCCGGTGGCGGCCGGCAGCAGGCGTGCGGCGACGGCGGCTGCCGAGCCACCCGACGAGCCGCCCGGTACGCGGGTCAGATCCCAGGGGTTTTTCACCGGGCCGTAGTGGCTGGATTCGTTGGCCGAACCCATGGCGAATTCATCCATGTTCAGCTTGCCGAGGGTGATGGTGCCCGCGGTGGCCAGCTTCTCGACCACGGTGGCGTTGTACGGCGCCTTGAAGCCGGTAAGGATTTTCGAGGCGCAACTGGTCAGCACGCCTTCGGTGCAGAACAGGTCCTTGTGGGCGATCGGGGCGCCGAGCAGCGGGCTGTTTTCGCCGGCAGCGCGACGGGCGTCTGCTGCCTTGGCCTGTTCCAGCGCGAGCTCTTCGGTGACGGTAATGAAACTGTTGAGCTGCGGGTCGAGCTGATTGATGCGCGCCAGCAGGCTCTGGGTCAGTTCGGCAGAGGAGAATTGCTTGTCGGCGAGTGCGCGGGCGATCTCGGCCAGGGTCAATTGATGCATGGCGGAAGGCTTTCCTTACTCGATGACTTTGGGAACCAGATACAGGCCGCTTTCCACGGCCGGGGCGATGGCCTGGTAGGCGTCGCGCTGGTTGCGCTCGGTGACCACGTCGGCACGCAAGCGCTGGGTCGCTTCCAGCGGGTGGGCCAGGGGTTCGATGCCCTGGGTATCGACCGCCTGCATCTGATCGATCAGGCCGAGGATGTTGTTCAGGGTCTCGGTGGTTTGCGGAATATCGCCGTCATTCAGACCCAGGCGGGCCAGGTGGGCGATTTTTTCCACCTCGGAGCGTTCAAGCGCCATCGGGGGTTCTCCAGTGGAAGTGTGACTTAGAGGGCATGCAGGGAACGGATGTCGCGAGCCGGCGGTCAAAGGCCGCGATGTGCAGCTACAAGGCCCGGAAAAACAGGCAATCTACCATATTGCCGCCTTGCTCAAAATCCCTGCCGTTGTTAGAGTTTGCCGCACTTTTTACCTGCGCGTTTTGCGCGCCTGGCCTTCACCCACGCGTTGCCTAGGGTCCCTTCCTAATGTTCAAGAAACTGCGTGGCATGTTTTCCAGCGATCTGTCGATCGACCTGGGCACTGCCAATACCCTTATTTATGTACGCGAGCGCGGTATTGTCCTGGATGAGCCGTCCGTAGTCGCCATCCGCACCCACGGCAACCAGAAGAGTGTTGTGGCCGTCGGCACCGAGGCCAAGCGCATGCTCGGTCGTACGCCTGGCAACATTTCCGCGATTCGCCCGATGAAAGACGGCGTGATCGCCGACTTCAGCGTCTGCGAAAAGATGCTGCAGTACTTCATCAACAAGGTTCATGAAAACAGCTTCCTGCAGCCTTCGCCGCGTGTGCTGATCTGCGTACCGTGCAAGTCGACCCAGGTCGAGCGCCGGGCCATTCGTGAATCGGCGCTCGGTGCTGGTGCCCGTGAAGTGTTCCTGATCGAAGAACCGATGGCCGCTGCCATCGGTGCCGGCCTGCCGGTCGAAGAGGCGCGCGGTTCGATGGTCGTCGACATCGGCGGTGGTACCACCGAGATTGCCCTGATTTCCCTGAATGGTGTGGTTTACGCCGAATCCGTCCGTGTCGGCGGCGACCGTTTCGACGAGGCCATCATCACCTACGTGCGCCGCAACTACGGTTCGCTGATCGGTGAAGGCACTGCTGAACGTATCAAGCAGGAAATCGGCACCGCCTATCCGGGCGGCGAGATCCGTGAAGTCGACGTACGCGGCCGCAACCTGGCTGAAGGCGTACCGCGCAGTTTCACCCTCAACTCCAACGAAGTGCTCGAAGCGCTGCAGGAATCCCTGGCGACCATCGTCCAGGCGGTCAAGAGCGCGCTGGAGCAATCGCCGCCCGAGCTGGCCTCGGACATCGCCGAGCGCGGCCTGGTGCTGACCGGTGGTGGCGCGCTGCTGCGTGATCTGGACAAGCTGCTCTCCCAGGAAACCGGCCTGCCGGTGATCGTTGCCGAAGACCCGCTGACCTGCGTCGCCCGTGGCGGCGGCAAGGCCCTGGAAATGATGGATCGCCACGCCATGGACCTGCTCTCCACCGAGTAAGGGGTTCGCTAGTGGCTCGCCGTCGTGCCGCCCTCGGGCGGCACGCGCATATTCGAGCATTGCAGTACACTCGGCCCAACCTTCGCCTGACCGGTTTGCCTTTCGCATGAATTCGCGCGCTTTTCGCCCCTGTGGCGCACGAGGAGCAGGTCATTAAGCCGCTCTTCGCCAAAGGTCCCTCGCTGGGCATTCGTCTGCTGGTATTTGCCGTACTGTCGGCGGTGCTGATGGTGGTCGATGCCCGCTTCGAGACGCTCAAGCCGCTGCGCAGCCAGATGGGGCTGGTGCTCACGCCTTTCTATTGGCTGGCCGATGTGCCCGTACGCGTCTGGGATGGGGCAACTCAGCAGATTTCCTCGCGCAGCGAACTGATGGCCGAGAACGAGAAGCTCAAGGCCGAGGCTCTGCTGCTGCAGCGTCGCCTGCAGAAGCTGGCAGCGCTGACCGAGCAGAACGTGCGTCTGCGCGAACTGCTCAACTCCGCGGCGCTGGTGGATGAAGAAGTGCTGGTTGCTGAGCTGATCGGCGTCGATCCCAATCCCTATACCCACCGCATCCTGATCGACAAGGGCGAGAAGGATGGCGTGTTCCTCGGGCAGCCGGTGCTCGATGCGCGCGGGCTGATGGGCCAGGTGGTCGAGATCATGCCCTACACCTCGCGGGTGCTGTTGCTCACCGATAACACCCACAGCATCCCGGTACAGGTCAACCGTAACGGTCTGCGTGCCATCGCCGTCGGTACCGGCAACCCGGAGCGCCTGGAGCTGCGTCACGTCGCCGATACCGCCGATATCAAGGAGGGCGATCTGCTGGTCAGTTCCGGCATGGGCCAGCGCTTCCCGGCCGGCTACCCGGTGGCCACGGTCAAGGAAGTGATTCATGACTCCGGCCAGCCTTTCGCCATCGTCCGTGCCGTACCGACCGCTGCGCTCAATCGCAGCCGTTATCTGCTGTTGGTGTTCTCCGACCGGCGCACGCCCGAGGAGCGCGCCAACGATTCCGCCGAGGCCCAGGAAGCCGCCGACCGCGAAGCCGAGCAGGCGCGCAATGGCGAGCCGGCCGCTGACGCACCGGCCGCTGACGCCCCCGCACAGGAGAGTAACTGATGGCTGGCGTACAGCCCCGTAACGGCTGGGTGATCTGGCTGAGCCTGGCGCTCGGTTTGTTGCTCAGTGTTTCGCCGTTGCCCGAATTCATGCAGATCGGTCGCCCGCTTTGGGTCGCCTTGATTCTCACCTATTGGGTACTGGCTCTGCCGCATCGTGTCGGCATGACCACCGCCTGGATTCTTGGCCTGGCGCAGGACGTGCTGTTCGGCACCCTGCTCGGGCAGAACGCCTTGATCCTCACCCTGATCACCTTTCTGGTGCTGAGTCTGCACCAGCGCCTGCGCATGTTCCCCATGTGGCAGCAGAGCATGGTGCTGATGGTGGTGTTCGGTCTCGCCCAGCTGGTTCAGCTGTGGCTCAACGCCCTGACCGGCAGCCGTCCGCCGACGCTGGCCTTCGTCTTGCCGGCACTGGTCAGTGCCCTGCTATGGCCCTGGATCTGCGCCATTCTGCGCAGCCTGCATCTGCGCCTCAACGTCAACTGAGCGCAGCCAGACGCATGGCTGGCTGCGGTCGCTCATAGGAGATACCCGCATGGCCACGCTGTTTCTGGCTTCCGCCTCGCCCCGTCGTCGTGAATTGCTGGCTCAGATCGCTGTGCCTTGCGTCACGCAAATCGCTTCGATAGACGAAACCCCATTGCCAGATGAGCCGCCAGCAGCCTATGTAGAGCGTCTGGCGCGTGACAAAGCGCGCGCCGGTCTGCTCGCCTTGGGCGGGCGTGACGATGCCGTGGTGTTGGGCGCCGACACCGCTGTGGTGCTCGATGGACGCATTCTTGGCAAACCGGCGGACCTCAATGAGTCGCGCGCCATGCTGCAGGCCCTGTCCGGGCGCAGCCATCAGGTGCTGACGGCCGTGGCGTTGGTCGGTGGTGGCCGCGAGGCGGTGCGAGTGGTCAGCAGCGAGGTGAGCTTTCGTCCTATCAGCGAGGCGGAAATCGAGGCCTACTGGGCCAGCGGCGAGCCATGTGACAAAGCGGGCAGTTATGGTATCCAGGGGTTGGCAGCCGTGTTCGTCAGCGGCTTGCAGGGCAGCTATTCGGCAGTGGTCGGTCTGCCGCTGTGCGAAACTGCAGAGCTGCTTGGCGAATTTGGTATTGCCTGCTGGCAGTTGCCGGCGCAAGGGCCGCGCTAAGACCCCAGGCGGTGGCTGCATTGGTAGTTTTTTGGACGTGCCCGAAAGCTTGAGTCCGCGGGGCGGTGCAGTGGCCCGGCCGGCATGATCACCAGGATGGATGCATGAGCGAAGAGATTCTGATCAATATCACGCCGATGGAGTCGCGCGTGGCGGTGGTGGAAAACGGCGTGCTGCAGGAAGTGCACGTCGAGCGTACGCAGAAGCGCGGCATCGTCGGCAATATCTACAAAGGCAAGGTGGTGCGTGTGCTGCCCGGCATGCAGGCGGCCTTCGTCGATATTGGCCTGGAGCGTGCAGCCTTCATTCATGCTTCCGAGATTTCCGCCCGCGAGGGCACTGCGGTGGAGCCGATCAGCGCCCTGGTCCACGAAGGGCAGAGCCTGGTGGTGCAGGTCACCAAGGACCCTATCGGCAGCAAGGGGGCGCGTCTGACCACTCAGTTGTCGATCCCTTCGCGTTATCTGGTGTACATGCCACGCACCAGTCATGTCGGTATTTCCCTGAAGATCGAAGACGAAGCAGAGCGCGAGCGCCTCAAGCAGGTGGTCGCCGATTGCGTCGCAGCCGAAGGCATCGAGGAGGCCGGCGGCTTCATCCTGCGCACCGCTGCCGAGGGCGCAGGTGCTGATGAAATCCTGATCGACATCCGTTATCTGCGCCGCCTCTGGGACCAGATCGGTGCGCAGATTCAGAACTGCAAGGCGCCCACGGTGATCTACGAGGATCTGTCCCTGGCGCTGCGTACCTTGCGTGACCTGGTCAGCCCGCGGACCGAGAAGATTCGCGTGGACTCGCGGGAAAACTTCCAGAAAATCACGCAGTTCGTCGCCGAATTGATGCCGGAGATCGCTGATCGTCTCGAGCATTATCCTGGCGAGCGGCCGATCTTCGACCTGTACGGTGTCGAGGACGAAATCCAGCGCGCACTGGAGCGCAAGGTGCCGCTGAAGTCCGGCGGTTACCTGGTGGTCGACCCCGCCGAGGCGATGAGCACCATCGACGTCAACACCGGCGCCTTCGTCGGCCATCGCACCCTCGAAGAAACCATCTTCAAGACCAATCTCGAGGCAGCCACCGCCATTGCCCGTCAGCTACGCCTGCGCAACCTGGGCGGCATCATCATCATCGACTTCATCGACATGGAAGATGAAGAGCATCAGCGCCAGGTGCTGCGCACCCTGGAAAAGCAGCTCGAGCGTGATCACGCCAAGACCAACATCATCGGCATCACCGAGCTCGGCCTGGTGCAGATGACCCGCAAGCGCACGCGCGAAAGTCTCGAGCAGATTCTCTGCGAGCCCTGCAGCGCCTGTCAGGGTCGCGGCAAGCTGAAGACGCCGGAGACCATTTGCTACGAGATCTTCCGTGAGATTCTGCGTGAAGCCCGCGCCTACCAGGCGGAAAGCTATCGCGTGCTGGCCAATCAGAAGGTGGTCGATCGCCTGCTCGATGAAGAGTCGGGCAACGTCGCTGATCTGGAAGCCTTCATTGGACGTACCATCAAGTTCCAGGTGGAAACCATGTATTCCCAGGAACAGTACGACGTGGTGCTGCTCTGAGCACGGGGACTGTCGAGGTGAACGCTCTGGCGCGCCTGTTTGCGGCGCTGCTGCGCTGGGGCCTGGGTCTTTGCGCCGCCGTGCTGGTGCTGGCCGCGCTGTACGTCAGCCTGGGCCGTGAGCTGGTGCCGCTGGTGGCTGAATACCGGCTCGAACTGGAAGATCGTGTCACGGCGCAGCTGGGTGTGCCGGTACGTATCGGTCGCCTCGAAGGTCGTTGGCAGGGCTTTGCCCCGGTGCTGGAGGCGCATGACGTGCGCCTGGGCAGCGAAGAGGAAGGCCTGAGCCTGGAGCGCGTACGACTGGTACCGGATGTGGGCGGCAGCCTGTTGGCACGCCAGCCGCGCATCGCCCACCTGCAGTTCGACGGGCTGCAGCTGAACGTGCAGCAGAACGCCGATGGTGGCTGGCGGGTGCAAGGGATGCCACAGCGCAGCGGTCCCGAGCTGGATGTCGAACAGCTGCTGGAACAGTTGCAGATCGTGCACCGCATCAGTCTGCTCGACAGTCGCGTGGTGCTGCAGCCGCTCGATCAGGCACCGCTGCTGCTCAGCTACGTTAGCTTGAGCCTGCGCTATGGCAACAACAGCCAGCGCCTCGATGGGCGCCTGTTGCTGCCCGATGGTCAGCCGGTGGCGCTGCGACTGCGCACGCGCATGCAGCCCAAAACCTGGCGCGAGGCGCAGTCCGAGCTTTATCTGAGCCTGCCGCAGAGCGACTGGGCCGCCTGGCTGCCGAAATCGCTACTTGGCGACTGGCAGCTACAGCGCCTGCAGGCTGGCGGCGAGCTGTGGCTGGAGGGCCGTGGTCTGGTCCTGGACAGGGGCGCCTTGCGTCTGCACGCCCCCGAGCTGGCCGGCGGCCAGGCCAAGCATGAAGCAGTGACGCTCAAGGACCTGGCCTTCAACGCCTTCTTCACTCAAGACAAGCAGGGTGTGCGGGCGCAGATCGACTCCCTGGCTTTGACCCATGGTGAGCAGCGCATCGGCGATCTACACCTGAACCTGAACCTGAATCAGAAGGACGTGGGCGAGGTTGACGAGCGTTGGGCGCTAAGCGCCGATCGCCTCGATCTGGCGGCCTGGGCGCCGCTGGTGCAGGCGTTGGTGCCGATGCCTGATGCAGCCCGCGATGTCCTGGTCGCGCTGGCGCCGGTGGGCGCGGTCAACAACCTGCTGCTCGACTATTACCCGCAACGTGAAGGCGCCGAGCGCCTGCAGTTCGCCGCCAATCTGGACAGGGTGGGCATCCAGGCCTACCACGGTGCGCCGGCTGCCGAGAACGTCAGTGGCAGTGCCTCGGGCAATATGTTCCAGGGCGAGCTGCGCCTGAACAGCGAAAATTTCGCCCTGCATCTGGATCAACTGTTCCCCAAGCCCTGGCGCTATCGTCATGCCCAGGCGCGCTTGAGCTGGGACTGGAATGAAACCGGCCTGACCCTGTACAGCCCCTATATGCGCGTGGATGGCGAGGAGGGGCAGGTCGCCGGTGACATGCTGATCCGCCTGCTGCGCGACCCAGAGGCCGAGGACTACATGGACCTGCGTGTCGGCATGCGCGACGGCGATGTGGCCTACACCGAGAAGTACCTGCCGAGTCGCGCGCCGGGTATGAGCGCCGAGCTCGACCAATGGCTGAAGACTGCTATTCGTGCTGGCCATGTCGAAGAAGGTTACTTCCAGTATCAGGGCTCGCTGAACAAGGGCGCACCGTTGGGGGCACGCAGCCTCAGCCTGTTCTTCAAGGTCAAGGATGCCGAGCTGGCCTTCCAGCCCGGTTGGCCGTCGCTGCGCGAGGGCGTGGGTGAGGTGCTGATCGAGGATGATGCAGTGCGCGTGCGTCTGCAGAGCGGGCGCTTGCAGGAAAGTACGGTCAGTAATGTCGTGGCCAATATTCCACTGTTGCACGACGGCAAGCCGCCGCGCCTGCAGCTCGATGGTGAGGTGCAGGGCAGCCTGAGTGATGCCATCAAGCTGTTGCAGGAGGCACCACTGGGAACAGCGGAAATCTTCGACGGCTGGCAGGGCGAGGGGCCTCTGGCCGGGCGCCTGCAACTGGATATTCCGCTGCAAAAAGGGGGGCCACCTGTTGTGGTGGTGGACTTCGCCACCGAGGGGGCGCGCCTCAAGCTGACCAATCCTGATTTGCAGCTGAGCAACCTGCAGGGGGCGTTTCGCTTCAACAGTGCCGCTGGCTTGAGCGCGCCGGATGTGCGTGCCGAGGTCTTCGGTCGCCCGGTACGCGGCAAGATCAGCGCCGAGGGTGCGCGTGGCAAGGCGCTTACACGTTTCGATCTGCGTGGCCAGGTGCAGGTCGAAACTCTCAGCCAATGGCTGGGCGGGCCGCAGAAGCTGCCGGCCAGCGGACTGCTGCCTTATCGCCTGCGCCTGACCCTGGATGGCGATGACAGTCAATTACGCGTCGACTCCAACCTGCGTGGTGTGGCGGTCGAGCTACCAGCCCCGTTCGGCAAGACGGCGCAGCAGGCGCGTGATGCCAGCTGGCGCATGACCCTGGCCGGTCGTGAGCGCCGCTACTGGGCCGAATATGGTGATCTGGCCAGCCTGAATCTGGCCGCACCTCCAGGCGCGCTGGCTGAGGGGCGGGGTGAACTGGTGCTCGGTGGTGCCCCGGCGGGGTTGCCGCCTGGCCAGGGGCTGCGCGTGCGCGGGCGCTTGGACGAACTGGATCTCGATGCCTGGAAGCAACTCGGCAGCAATCATCCGGTCAGGTTGGATGCTGATAGCCAGCGCCTGCTACGCAGTGCACGGCTGGATGTCGGACGCTTCCGTGGTTTTGGTCAGGAGGTCGAGCAACTGACGCTTGGCCTGGCGCGAGAAGGCCAGGCCTGGGCCTTGCAGATCGACAGTGAGTTGGCCGCCGGGCGTGTGCTGTTGGCCGATCGTGCGGACACGCCGATTGCCATCGATCTGCAGTATGTACGCCTGCCGGCGCCTGACGCCGAAGCAGCGAAGGTCGTCGATGCGCCTGATCCCCTGGCCGATTTCGATCCCGGCACGCTGCCGGCCATGGATATCCGTATTCAGCGTGTACAGCGTGGCGACAAGGTGCTGGGCGCCTGGTCGCTCAAGGTCAGGCCCGAGGCGCAGGGCGTGCGTTTCGATGAACTCGACCTCGATCTGCAGGGGCTGAAGATTGGTGGTAGTGGTGGCTGGCGAGGCACGCCTGGCAACACCCAAAGCTGGTACAAGGGGCGTCTGCAGGGCAAGGATCTCGGCGACATTCTGCAAGCCTGGGATTATGCCCCCAGCGTTACCAGCGAAAGTTTCCGGGTAGACGCCGATGCTACCTGGCCCGGTTCTCCGGCGTGGTTCTCGCTCCGGCGTTTCTCCGGAAATCTCGATCCTTCGCTACGCAAGGGCCAGTTCGTCGAAGTGCAGGGCTCGGCCCAGGCGCTGCGGGTATTCGGCCTGCTCAACTTCAACTCGATTGGCCGGCGTCTGCGCCTGGACTTCTCCGACCTGCTGGGCAAGGGGCTGAGTTACGACCGGGTCAAGGGTAACCTGCAGGCCACCAATGGTCTGTTCGTCACCCGGGAGCCGATCACCCTGACGGGGCCGTCCAGCAACCTGGAGCTCAATGGCAATCTGGACATGCGCGATGAGCGCATCGACGCCAAGCTGCTGGTGACCCTGCCGGTGACCAACAACTTGCCACTGGCAGCACTTATTGTCGGCGCGCCGGCCATTGGCGGGGCGTTGTTCGTGGCCGACAAGTTGCTCGGTGACAAGGTTGCGCGTTTCGCCAGCGTCCAGTACGACGTCAAGGGCCCGCTGCAGGATCCGCAGATCAGCTTCGACAAACCCTTCGAAAAACCGCAATGAAGTCGCTTCTTGGCGTAGGCTGTTGCATCAAGCCCTGAAGAGTGTCGCCATGAATCTCGCTGTAATCCAGATGGTCAGCCAGGATGACGTGCAAACCAATCTGCGCCTGGCGCGGCGCATGCTGGAGCGTGCAGCCCAGGGCGGTGCGCGCCTTGTCGTGCTGCCCGAGAATTTCGCTGCCATGGGCCGCCGCGACCTGGCTGCCATCGGGCGGGCCGAGGCGTTGGGCGAGGGGCCGATCCTGCCCTGGTTGAAACGCGCTGCTCGTGACCTCAGTTTATGGATAGTGGCCGGCACCTTGCCGCTACCGCCGGATGATGATGCCGACGGCAAACCGCACGCCTGCTCATTGTTGATCGACGATCAGGGCGAGCGTGTGGCCCGTTACGACAAGCTGCATCTGTTCGATGTCGAGGTGGCCGACAACCGTGGCCGTTATCGCGAGTCCGATGATTTCGCCCATGGCCAACGCGTCGTGGTGGCGGATACGCCGGTCGGGCGTCTGGGCCTGAGCGTATGTTATGACTTGCGCTTCCCCGAGCTGTTCACTGCGCTGCGTGAAGCCGGCGCCGAGCTGATCAGCGTGCCGGCGGCGTTCACCGCCGTGACTGGCGCGGCGCATTGGCAGGTGCTGACCCGCGCCCGTGCCATCGAAACCCAGTGCTATGTGCTGGCCGCCGGGCAGGGCGGCGAGCACCCGGGGCAGCGCATGACCTTTGGCCATTCGGCGATCATCGACCCCTGGGGTAAGGTAGTGGTCGAGCAGGATCAGGGCGACGGTGCTCTGCTGGCTGCCCGTGATGCCGCCGAGCAGGCGAACATTCGCCAACGCATGCCGGTGCAGCAGCACCGCCGATTCTTTTCATCGGACGTACCGCGTCCGATCGTTGTGGAGTGACCATGAATACGATGTTGCAATCCGTCAGCGAGCACCTGCTTGCGCCCGGTAACCTGACGTTCGACAGCCTCAGCAGCGTACTGGGTGACGTCGCAGGCCCAGGTATCGATGCCGCCGACCTGTACTTTCAAAGCCAGGTTTCGGAAACCTGGGTATTGGAGGATGGCATCGTCAAGGAAGGCAGTTTCAATCTCGATCAGGGGGTCGGTGTGCGCGCCCAGTCGGGCGAGAAGACCGGTTTTGCCTACAGCAACGCCATCAGCCTCGATGCCCTGACGCAAGCTGCCCGGGCCGCACGTTCGATCTCGCGCGCCGGCCAACAGGGCCGCGTGCAGGCGTTCGTCAGCCCGCAGGTGACCCAGTTGTATGCCGAAGACAACCCACTGAACGTCATGGACCGCGCCGAGAAGGTTGAATTGCTGCAGCGTATCGACCGTGCCACGCGCGCGCTGGATCCGCGCATCAAGCAGGTTACCGTGAGCCTGGCCGGGGTTTGGGATCGCATTCTGGTGGCGGCCCACGACGGCAGCCTCAGCGCTGATATCCGCCCGCTGGTGCGCTTCAATGTCAGTGTCATCGTCGAGCAGAACGGGCGCCGCGAGCGCGGTGGCCATGGCGGCGGCGGACGTACCGACTACCGCTATTTTCTGGAAGAAGACCGCGCCATGGGCTATGCCCGCGAGGCGCTGCGTCAGGCGCTGGTCAACCTCGAAGCCATCGCTGCACCCGCTGGCAGCATGCCGGTGGTGATGGGCGCTGGCTGGTCCGGCGTGCTGCTGCATGAAGCGGTCGGCCACGGCCTGGAAGGCGACTTCAACCGCAAGGGCAGCTCGGCCTACAGCGGCCAAGTCGGGCAGAAGGTGGCGTCCAGCCTGTGCACCATCGTCGACGACGGCACCCTGGCCGGACGGCGTGGCTCGCTCAGCGTCGACGACGAAGGCACGCCGACCCAGTGCACCACGCTGATCGAGAATGGCGTGCTCAAGGGTTACATGCAGGACAAGCTCAACGCGCGCCTGATGGGCGTGGCCGCCACCGGCAACGGTCGTCGTGAATCCTATGCGCACCTGCCGATGCCGCGCATGACCAACACCTACATGCTGGCCGGCGAGAGCGACCCGGAGGAAATCATCCGCTCGGTGAAGAAAGGCATCTACTGCGCCAATCTTGGCGGCGGTCAGGTGGACATCACCAGCGGCAAGTTCGTCTTTTCCACCAGCGAGGCCTACCTGATCGAGGACGGCAAGATCACCGCGCCGGTCAAGGGCGCCACCCTGATTGGCAATGGCCCGGAGGCCATGAGCCGGGTGTCCATGGTCGGCAACGACCTGGCGCTGGACAGCGGCGTCGGCACCTGCGGCAAGGACGGCCAGTCGGTGCCGGTAGGCGTCGGCCAGCCGACGCTGAAGATCGACGCGATCACCGTAGGTGGTACCGGCGCGTGAGTCGCGCCGGTATGACGATGTCTAGCGTAGGCCGCGCTGGATTTCGTCAAGCTCACGGATGTACTTGAACACCTTGCGCGCCGCGGCTGGTGGCTTGTTGCGCGCCGCTTCGTGCTGCGCATGACGCACCAGGCCACGCAGGTGCTGGACGTCAGCGTCGGGGTAGAGCTCGACGAAGCTTTCCAGCGCGCTGTCGCCTTCGGCGATCAGGCGGTCGCGCCAGCGTTCGAGGGCATGGAAGCGTTCGTTGTACTCGCGGGTGGAGCTGTCCACCTGGTCGAGCATGGCGCCGATCACGTCGACATCCTGTTCGCGCATCAGCTTGCCGATGAACTGGATGTGGCGTTTGCGCGCGGCATTGGCGGTATGTTTCGGCGCTTCGGCGAGCGCGCGGCGTAGGGCATCGGTCAGTGGCATCTTGGCCAGCAGATCCGCCTTGAGCGTGGTCAGTCGCTCGCCAAGGTCCTGCAGGGCATGCAGTTCGCGTTTGACCTGGGATTTGCTCTTCTCCAGGGAGAAGTCGTCGTAGGAATCAGACATGGGGTGGGTCCAGAGGGAAACGCCGCCATGATAGCAGTAACCGTGACTGCCGGCCCGCGGACGGGCAGTCGAGAGCAGGCCTTGGGTTTCGTACAAAGAGTGCCTGCGCCAAGAGAATCGGGAGTGGTTATGAGTGAAGTAGAACGCATCGGGCCGCAGGCCTTGCCAGTGCTGCAAGAGCAGGTCGAGGCCATTCTCGCCGAAGCCAGGCGCCAGGGTGCCAGTGCCTGCGAGGTGACGGTATCGGCTGGTCAGGGTCTGTCCACCACGGTGCGCCAGGGCGAAGTGGAGACCGTCGAATTCAATCGCGACCAGGGTTTCGGCATCACCCTGTATGTGGGCCAGCGCAAGGGCTCGGCCAGCACCTCGGCCACCGGAAGCGAGGCCATTCGCGAGACCGTGGCGGCAGCCCTGGCGATTGCCAAACATACCAGCGAGGACGAGTGCGCCGGCCTGGCCGATGCCGCGCTGATGGCCCGTGAACTGCCTGAACTCGATCTCTATCACCCCTGGTCGATCACCCCTGAACAGGCGGTGGAGCAGGCGCTGGCCTGCGAGGCCGCGGCTTTCGCCGCTGACACGCGGATCAAGAACGCCGATGGCACCAGCCTCAATACCCACCAAGGCTGTCGCGTATACGGCAACAGCCACGGCTTCGTCGGCGGTTACGCCAGCACCCGCCATAGCCTGAGCTGCGTGATGATCGCCGAAGGAGAAGGGCAGATGCAGCGCGACTACTGGTATGACGTCAACCGTCAGGGTGAACTACTGGCTGATGCTAAGGGTATCGGCCAGCGGGCTGCCGAGCGTGCGGTCAGCCGCCTTGGTGCACGACCGGTACCGACCTGTGAGGTGCCGGTGCTGTTCGCTGCCGAGCTTGCCGGCGGGTTGTTCAGTCACCTGCTGGCGGCAATCTCGGGCGGCAATCTCTATCGTCACTCCTCTTTCCTCGAAGGCGCACTCGGCCAGCGTCTTTTTCCCGAGTGGCTGACTCTAGACGAGCGTCCGCACCTGCCGCGCGCACTGGGCAGCGCGGCTTTCGATGGTGATGGCCTGGCCACTTATGCCAAGCCGTTCGTGGAGAAGGGAGAGCTGGTGTCCTACGTACTTAGCACCTATTCCGGGCGCAAGCTGGGTTTGCCGAGCACTGCCAACTCAGGAGGTGTGCACAACCTGTTCATCACCCATGGCGATGAGGATCAGCAGGCGCTGATTCGGCGCATGGGGCGCGGTTTGCTGGTTACCGAGCTGATGGGCCAGGGGCTGAATCTGGTGACGGGGGATTACTCGCGCGGCGCGGCGGGCTTCTGGGTGGAGAACGGCGAGATCCAGTTCCCGGTGCAGGAGGTAACCATCGCCGGCAATCTGCGCGACATGTTCCGCCAGGTCGTTGCAGTCGGTTGTGACCTGGAGCGGCGTGGCAATATCTGCACCGGCTCGGTGCTGATCGAGAAGATGACCGTCGCCGGCAGTTGAAGTCGGCAGTAACGACAAGGCCACCCGTGGGTGGCCTTCGTTTTGGCTGGAGGTATTACTCGCCTTCGTCGAAGTAGTTCTCTATCAGGCCTACCAGGGCGGCCATCGCTTCTTCGTCCTGCTCGCCTTCGGTCAGCAGGTGCACATTGGTGCCCTTGCCGGCAGCCAGCATCATCACCGCCATGATGCTCTTGCCGTCTACCAGGCTGTCGGCGCTGCGGCCGATGCGCACTTGGCAGGGGTAGGTGCTCGCTACACCGACGAACTTCGCCGCGGCGCGGGCATGCAGACCAAGTTTGTTGATGATGGTGATTTCACGTGCTGGCATCGCGGCAGGATTCCTTAGCTGAGGTCGCGGTGACGCACCTGGACGTTCTTCAGCGAGTCTTTGAGTGCCTGGCTCAGGCGGTTGGCCAGGTACACCGAGCGGTGGTGACCACCGGTGCAGCCAATGGCGATGGTGACATAGGCGCGGTTGCTGGCGGCGAAGCGTGGCAGCCATTTTTCCAGATAGGCGAGGATGTCCTGATACATCTCCTCGACCTCCGGCTGCGCAGCCAGGTAGTCGATCACCGGTTGATCCAGGCCGGAGTAGTCGCGCAGTTCCGGCTTCCAGTAGGGATTGGGCAGGCAGCGTGCATCGAACACCAGATCGGCGTCCACCGGCATACCGCGCTTGAAGCCGAAGGACTCGACGAGAAAGGCGGTTCCGGTCTGTGTCTGGCCGAGCAGGCGCAGTTTGAGCGTATCGCGCAGCTGGTAGAGATTCAGGCGGGTGGTGTCGATCTTCAGATCGGCACGATCGGTGATCGGCGCCAACAGCAGACTTTCGTACGCAATGGCTTCGGCCAGCGAGCGGTTATCGTTGGTCAGCGGGTGGCGTCTGCGGGTTTCGGAAAAGCGCTTGAGCAGGGTTTCGTCTTCGGCGTCGAGATACAGCACATCGCAGCGGATATTACGTTTGCGTACTTCTTCGAGCAGCTCCGGAAAGCGCTTGAGCTGGCTCAGCAGGTTGCGTGCATCAATGGAAACGGCCACTTGCGGCAGCAGCATGTCGCTGTGCGGCAGGAAGCGCTCGGCGAGGTCCGGCAGCAGACCGGCCGGCAGGTTGTCGATGCAGTAGAAACCGTTGTCCTCAAGTACATCGAGGGCGGTGCTCTTGCCCGAGCCCGAGCGACCGCTGACGATGATCAGGCGCATGTTTATTGACCGTTCTGAATGTCCACGACGACCTGATAGAGATCTTCGCCGCTCTTGGCCTGGCGCAGACGTTCACGTACATCCTGGCGATCAAGCATGCTGGCGATCTGGCGCAGCAGGTCGAGGTGGGCATCGGTGGCCGCCTCCGGCACCAGCAGGACGAACAGCAGGTCGACCGGTGCGCCGTCGATGGCGTCGAAGTCGACTGCCGTCTCCAGGTGCAGGACTGCACTGATCGGGGCACTGCAGCCAGCCAGGCGGCAGTGGGGAATGGCGATGCCGTTGCCGAAGCCGGTGGAGCCGAGCTTCTCGCGGGCGATGAGGCTTTCGAAGACGTCCTGGGCATCCAGGTCGGGCAGGTCGCGCGCAACCAGATTGGCGATCTGTTCGAGCACGCGTTTCTTACTGCCGCCCGGCACGTTCACCAGGGAACGGCCGGGGGTCAGGATATTTTCAAGTCGGATCATGGATAGGGAATGTTAGCGGGCCGTGGCGCCTTGCAGACGCTCGAGCTGCTTTTCCTTGTGCTTGATGAGTTGACGGTCGAGTTTATCGGCCAACAGGTCGATGGCAGCGTACATATCCTGATGTTCGGCATTGGCGACGATTTCGCCGCCGGCGACATGCAGGGTGGCTTCGATCTTCTGCTTGAGTTTCTCGACCTCCATGGTCACCTGTACGTTGGTGATCTTGTCGAAGTGGCGTTCCAGTCGGCCGAGTTTCTCGCCGATGTAGTCACGCAGGGCGTCGGTCACATCCAGCTGATGTCCACTGATGTTGACTTGCATACCGCTTTCTCCTTGTTGCCTTGTGTAAGAGACGGGCCCTATTCGACCCGCCGCCGGAACACGTTGGCCTGAAGACCTTGTGCCTTCAGTCGATCTGGCCTACATCAGTCGCTTGCGCTCACTGGAGGGCGCTATACCGAGGGACTCGCGATACTTGGCGACCGTCCGACGGGCGACTTGGATGCCTTGTGCCTCCAGTAAACCAGCGATCTTGCTGTCGCTCAACGGCTTTTTCGCGTTTTCTGCTGCAACCAGTTTTTTGATGATCGCGCGGATCGCGGTGGACGAGCATTCGCCGCCTTCGGAGGTGCTGACGTGGCTGGAGAAGAAATATTTCAGCTCGTAAATGCCACGCGGGGTGTGCATGAATTTCTGCGTGGTAACGCGTGAAATCGTCGACTCGTGCATACCCACGGCTTCGGCGATGTCGTGCAGCACCAGAGGCTTCATCGCCTCGTCGCCGTAGTCGAGGAAGCCACGCTGGTGCTCAACGATCTGTGTGGCCACCTTCATCAGCGTTTCGTTGCGGCTCTGCAGGCTTTTGATGAACCAGCGGGCCTCCTGCAACTGGTTGCGCATGAAGGTGTTATCGGCGCTGGAGTCTGCGCGTTTGACGAAGCCGGCATACTGCGGGTTGACCCTCAGGCGCGGCATGGCTTCCTGGTTCAGCTCCACCAGCCAGCGTTCGTTATGCTTGCGCACGATAACGTCGGGCACGACGTATTCCGGTTCGCTGGACTCGATCTGCGAACCCGGACGCGGATTCAGGCGCTGGATCAGGTCGATGACCTGGCGCAGTTCGTCTTCCTTGAGCTTGGTGCGACGCATCAGCTGGGCGTAATCGCGGCTGCCGAGCAGCTCCAGATAGTCGCCGACCACGCGCTGGGTTTCGTTCAGCCAGGGGGTGTTGGCAGGCAACTGACGCAGTTGCAGCAGCAGACACTCGCGCAGGTCGCGGGCGCCGATACCGGCCGGTTCGAACTGCTGGATGCGGTGCAGCACCACTTCCACTTCGTCCAGTTCGACATCCAGCTCGGGGTCGAAGGATTCGGTCACTTCCTCGAGCGTTTCCTCGAGGTAACCGTCGTTATTGATGCAGTCGATCAGGGTGGCGGCGATCAGGCGGTCCTTGTCCGACATGGGGGCCAGATTCAGTTGCCAGAGCAGATGGCTGTGCAGGCTCTCGCCACTGGAAGTGCGGGTGGTGAAGTCCCACTCGTCATCGTCGTTGCTGGGCAGGCTGCTGGCGCTGGTCTGGTAGATGTCTTCCCAGGCGGTATCGACCGGCAGCTCGTTGGGGATGCGCTCGCCCCACTCGCCTTCTTCCAGGTTGTCCACCGTGGGGGTGGTTTCCTGGTAGCTGTCCTCCTTGTTCGGGTTCGGAGTGGCGCTTTCGGCGCCATCGGCCATTGGATCGCTGTTGTCGAAGTCGTCGCCGTCTTCCTGGCGCTCGAGCATGGGATTGGATTCCAGTGCCTCCTGTATTTCCTGTTGCAGGTCCAGGGTAGACAATTGGAGGAGGCGGATAGCCTGTTGCAGCTGCGGGGTCATCGTCAGCTGCTGGCCCATCTTGAGGACTAGCGATGGTTTCATTGCAGACCTTAATTTACTGGCGAGTTACGCCTTCCACATCAGGGCGCCGAAGCGCCGCCAGGAAGCAAATTATATGCCTGAATTTCTCGTTTTTGCCTAGGGGTTGCAATATTTCTGTAGCGAAATAGTGAGCGACCTACAGGTTGTGTGAAAGCGTAGCGAGCGAAGGTGAGGCAATACCGATGGCGGCCCCGCAAAAACAGGCGAGAAAGCGCAGTTTACGACTGTAAATGAGCATTTTGAGCCTGTTTTTAACGCAGCATCACCGAGTGCAGTAGTTTTCACGCAGCCTGCTACAGGCGGAATTCGTGGCCCAGGTAAACCTCTTTCACCGTCTGGTTGGCGAGGATGGTCTCGGCGTCACCTTCGGCGATCAGTTGCCCATCGTTGACGATGTAGGCGGTTTCGCAGATGTCCAGGGTTTCGCGCACGTTGTGATCGGTGATCAGGATGCCGATGCCCTTGGTCTTGAGGTGATGGATGATCTGCTTGATATCGCCGACGGAGATCGGGTCGACCCCGGCAAAGGGTTCGTCGAGCAGAATGAACTTGGGGTTGGTGGCCAGCGCGCGGGCAATCTCCACGCGGCGTCGCTCACCGCCGGACAGGCTCATGCCGAGGCTGTCGGCGATATGGTGGATATGGAATTCCTGCAGCAGGCTTTCCAGTTCCGCCTGGCGCCCGGCGCGGTCCAGGTCCTTGCGCGTTTCGAGGATGGCCATGATGTTGTCGGTCACCGACAGCTTGCGGAAGATCGAGGCTTCCTGCGGCAGGTAGCCGATGCCGGCGCGCGCGCGACCGTGCATGGGCTGATGACTGACGTCGAGGTCGTCGATAAGCACGCGGCCCTGGTCGGCGCGTACCAGGCCGACGATCATGTAGAAGCAGGTGGTCTTGCCGGCGCCGTTGGGGCCGAGCAGGCCAACGATCTGACCGCTTTCGATGCTCAGGCTGACGTCACGCACGACCTGGCGGCTCTTGTAGCTTTTCGCCAGGTGTTGGGCTTTGAGAATGGCCATTACTGCTGCTGATCCGCGGGTTTGTTCTTCGGTTGGATGACCATGTCGATACGCGGGCGCGGCGTGCTGATGTTGCCGCCTGTTGCGCGGCCGGCGTTGACGATCTGGCGGCGGGTGTCATAGACGATCTTCTCGCCTTCGAAGGTATTGCCTTCCTGAATCACCTTGGCCTGGTCGATCAGTACGATGCGCTCATTGCTGGCGAAGTACTGGATGGTCTTGCCGTAGGCCTTGACGATGTCCTTGTCCACGGCTGGCTTCTGCTCGTAGTACGCCAGATTGCCCACCGAGGTGAAGACGTCGATATCGCCGCTGGCGGTCTGGGTGATGGTGACGGTGTCACCCGTGATCTTCAGGGTGCCTTGAGTGATGATCACATCGCCGCGGTAGACGGCTACACCTTGTCGGTCATCCAGTTCTGCGCTGTCGGCCTGGATGCGAATCGGTTGATCACGATCCGATGGCAGTGCCCAGGCAGCCGCGCTTCCCAATGCGGCGCCGAGGCTGAGAATCAGGGGGAGGGTATTAACGAACCTCATGCTGGCCTCTTACGTTGGACTGCAGGAGCATCCTGCCGTCATTCAAGTACGCTTTCATTCCTTGTGCCGTGGTTACCCCGTTGGCCGCGACGATTCTAACGGCTTGCTCGGTCTGCGCATATTCCTTGTCAGGAATAACGGTCATGCGGCTGCTGGTGATGATGGTTGGACGGTTCTTGGCGTCGGTGCGGGCGATGCGCACGTCGTCGATCAGTTCTACCTCGACGCCGCCAGGCGAGACTTCGGCGCGCTGGCTGGTGACTTCCCAGGGCAGCTCGGTGCCGCGATAGAGCTCCAGCTTGGGGGCGTCGATCAGGGTGATGTCGGTGCTTTTGATGTGCTCGAGCTTGTCCGCGGTCATGCGGTAGTGCAGTTTGCCGTCATCCTGGAACTGCACGGTGCGCGCGCCCACTGCATAGAAGTCAACGACGTTGTTGTCGCTGGCCCGCTGGGCTTGGCGTGCGCTGTCCGGGGCAAGGTTCCAGTAGCCGAGTGCGGCCACGACGACTGCAATCAGAGCAAAGATCAGAGTGTTGAGGATTTTACGCGGCATGCTGTTCTCTACAGGTAGGCGGCCTGGGCCGCATCCAGTGTGCCCTGGGCACGCATGATCAGTTCGCAGAATTCCCGTGCCGCGCCGTCGCCGCCGCGCGCCTGGGTGACGCCATGGGCGTGCTGACGCACGAAGCTGGCGGCGCTGGCTACGGCCATGCCCAATCCGACCCGGCGAATCACCGGAAGGTCTGGTAGGTCGTCACCAAGATAGGCGACCTGTTCATAGCTTAGGCCGAGTTCGGCGAGCAGGCCGTCGAGTACCACGAGTTTGTCTTCACGACCCTGGAACAGGTGCTGGATACCCAGGTTATTGGCGCGGCGCTCGACCACCGGGGTTTTGCGCCCGCTGATGATGGCGGTGCGCACACCTGAGTTGATCAGCATTTTGATGCCGTGACCGTCGAGTGTGTTGAAGGTCTTGAACTCGCTGCCGTCTTCGAGAAAGTACAGGCGGCCGTCGGTCAACACACCATCGACGTCGAAGATCGCCAGTTTCACGGCGCGTGCGCGTTGCAGCAGTTCGTTCATCACATCACTCCCGCACGCAGCAGATCGCCGAGGTTGAACGCGCCGATCGGGCGATCATTGCCGTCGACTACCACCAGGGCGCTGATCTTGTTGTCTTCCATGATCTTCAGGGCTTCGGCGGCGAGCATCTCGGCGCGAATGGTCTTGCCGTGCGGCGTCATCACGTCGTCGATCCGGGCATCGCGTACATCGATGCCCTTGTCCAGTGCGCGGCGCAGGTCGCCATCGGTGAAGATCCCGGCCAGATGGCCATCAGCCTCCAGGACGGTGGTCATGCCCAGGCCCTTCTGGGTCATTTCCAGCAGGGCGTCACGCAGGCTGGTGCCGCGGGTGACTTGAGGCAGGCTCTCGCCGCTGTGCATCACGTTCTCTACCTTGAGCAGCAGGCGCCGGCCAAGGGCGCCGCCCGGATGGGAAAACGCGAAGTCTTCGGCGGTGAAGCCGCGCGCTTCCAGCAGGGCGATGGCCAGTGCGTCGCCCAGTACCAGGCTGGCGGTGGTCGAGGAGGTCGGCGCCAGGTTGAGTGGGCAGGCTTCCTGCGAGACGCGCGCATCGAGATTGACATCGGCGGCCTTGGCCAATGGAGAATCCGGGTTGCCGGTCATGCTGATCAGGCCGATGCCGAGGCGTTTGATCAGCGGCAGCAGGGTGATGATCTCGGCGGTCGAGCCCGAGTTCGACAGCGCCAGGACGATGTCGTCCTTGGTGATCATGCCCATGTCGCCATGGCTGGCTTCTGCCGGGTGGACGAAGAAAGAGGGGGTGCCGGTGCTGGCCAGGGTCGCAGCGATTTTGTTGCCGATATGCCCGGACTTGCCCATGCCGACTACTACCACGCGTCCCTTGCAACTGAGAATCAGCTCGCAGGCCTTGATGAAATCGGCATTGATGCGGGGCAATAGCTCCTGTACCGCTTCAAGTTCGAGGCGGATGGTGCGCTGCGCGGAATCAATCAGGTCACGGGTCTGGTTCATGCTGGGCAAGGCTGTCGGGCGAAAAAAGACGAGGATTATAACGGGAAAAGCTTGTCGTGCTCACCTTTGCCGTATGCAGGGCAGTGCCGAAGCTGTCGCAAGTCTGAACGCTGCGCCGTGGTGCTATTGGGCGAGATGTTCGGCAAATGCTATAGTTCGCGGCCATTTTGGCCCGATAGGGTCTGTTCCCGTTTCGCTCGCGGCTCGCGATGAAGCGGGAGCAGACCCTAACTGGCGCGTGTCCTCGCTTCTGGAGGCGGCGTCTGCCAGGAAGGCCTGATTTTCAAGGAGTTCAGATGAGCGCCGAGCACGAGTACGCGATCGAGTTGCAGGGCGTGAGCTTTCAGCGCGGCGCGCGGTCGATTTTCGACCAGGTCGATATCCGCATACCGCGCGGCAAGGTGACCGGCATCATGGGGCCGTCCGGCTGCGGCAAGACCACGCTGCTGCGTCTGATCGCTGCCGAGCTGCGTCCTTCGGCCGGTGATGTTCGTGTAGCGGGCGTCAGCCTGCCGAAGCTGTCGCGCGACGAGCTGTTCGACATGCGCAAGCAGATGGGCGTGCTGTTTCAGAGCGGTGCACTGTTCATCGACCTCGATGTGTTCGAGAACGTGGCCTTTCCCCTGCGTGTGCATACCCAACTGCCGGAAGAAATGATCCGCGACATCGTCCTGATGAAGTTGCAGGCCGTTGGCCTGCGCGGAGCGCTGGAGCTGATGCCGGACGAGTTGTCTGGCGGCATGAAGCGCCGTGTCGCGCTGGCCCGAGCCATTGCGCTCGATCCGCAGATTCTGCTGTATGACGAGCCTTTCGTCGGTCAGGACCCCATCGCCATGGGCGTCCTGGTGCGCCTGATCCGCCTGCTCAACGATGCGCTGGGGATCACCAGTGTGGTGGTTTCTCACGATCTTGCAGAAACCGCCAGTATCGCCGACTACATCTATGTCGTCGGTGATGCACAGGTGCTGGGGCAGGGCACACCGGCCGAGTTGATGGAGTCGGATAACCCGCGCATTCGCCAGTTCATGAAGGGCATTCCGGATGGGCCGGTGCCGTTTCATTTTCCGGCGCCGGACTACCGCGAAGATCTGTTGGGGAGAGGTTGATGCGCAGAATTTCACCGCTCGAACGGCTGCGCCTGTTCGGTCGTGCGGGTATCGATGTGGTCGCGACCCTGGGGCGCTCTGTCCTGTTTCTGGTCAACGCTCTGTTCGGGCGCAGCCGCGCCGGCAAGCCTTTTCAACTGTTGATCAAGCAATTGTTCGCGGTTGGCGTGATGTCGCTGGCGATCATCGTCGTGTCCGGCATTTTCATCGGTATGGTGTTGGCCCTGCAGGGCTACAACATTCTGGTCAGCTATGGCTCCGAGCAGGCTGTGGGGCAGATGGTCGCCCTGACCCTGCTGCGTGAACTTGGCCCGGTGGTGACCGCGCTGCTGTTCGCCGGTCGCGCCGGTTCCGCGTTGACCGCCGAAATCGGCAACATGAAGTCCACCGAGCAGCTCTCCAGTCTGGAGATGATCGGCGTCGACCCGCTCAAGTACATCGTCGCGCCGCGGCTGTGGGCCGGCTTCATCTCCATGCCGCTGCTGGCGATGATCTTCTGCGTGGTCGGTATCTGGGGTGCGGCCATGGTCGCCGTGGATTGGCTGGGCGTCTACGAGGGCTCGTTCTGGGCCAACATGCAGAACAGTGTTTCCTTTTATGACGACGTGCTCAATGGCGTGATCAAGAGCATCGTCTTCGCCTTCGTGGTGACCTGGATCGCCGTGTTCCAGGGCTACGACTGTGAACCCACTTCCGAAGGCATCAGCCGTGCGACCACGCGCACCGTGGTGTACGCCTCGCTGGCCGTGCTTGGCCTGGATTTCATTCTGACCGCTTTGATGTTTGGAGATTTCTGATGCAAAACCGCACGCTGGAGATTGGTGTCGGCCTGTTCCTCATGGCCGGTGTGCTGGCCCTGCTGTTGCTGGCCCTGCGCGTCAGCGGCCTGAGCGTCGGCAGTGCTGGCGATACCTACAAGGTCTACGCCTATTTCGACAACATCGCCGGGCTGACCGTGCGCGCCAAGGTCACCATGGCCGGCGTGAGCATCGGCAAGGTCACTGCGATCGATCTGGATCGTGACAGCTACATGGGCCGGGTGACCCTGGAGCTCGATGGCGGCGTCAATAACCTGCCTGAGGATTCCACTGCGTCGATCCTGACTGCGGGGCTGCTCGGTGAGAAATACATCGGCATCAGCGTTGGTGGTGACGAGGAGGTGCTCAAGGACGGCAGCACCATCCACGACACGCAGTCCTCGCTGGTGCTGGAAGACCTGATTGGCAAATTCCTGCTCAATTCGGTCAATAAAGATGAGGCCAATTGATGAGGGCTCCTGACATGTTCAAAACCGTGCGTAATTCCCTGCTGGTGTTGCTGGCTGCCATGCCGCTGCTGGCCATCGCTGCACCAAGCGCCCATGAAGTGGTGCAGCAAACCACCGAAACCCTGCTGGCGGACCTCAAGACCAATAAGGAGCGGTACCGCAACAATCCCAATGCCTTCTACGACTCGCTCAACGAGATTCTCGGCCCGGTGGTGGATGTCGAGGGCATCGCCCGTGGCGTGATGACCGTGCGCTATTCGCGTCAGGCTTCGCCTGAGCAGATGAGCCGCTTTCAGGAGAACTTCAAGCGCAGCCTGATGCAGTTCTATGGCAACGCCCTGCTCGAGTACAACAACCAGGACATTCGTGTGCTGCCAGCCAGCGGCGGGGCCGAGGGCGAGCGCACCTCGGTCGGCATGGAAATTCGTGATGGCAAGGGCGTGGTCTACCCGCTGTCCTACACCATGGTGTTGATCGATGGTCGCTGGAAGTTGCGTAACGTGGTGATCAACGGCATCAACGTCGGCAAGCTGTTCCGCGATCAGTTCGCCCAGTCGATGCAGAACAACCGCAACGATCTCGACAAGGTCATCGACACCTGGGCTGACACAGTCGCCAGGGCGCGTCAGGCTCGAGGCGAATCGTGAGTCAGGCGAGCATTGGCGAGCGCGCTGCTGGGCAATTGCAGCTCAGCGGTGTGCTCGATTACAGCACCGGTCCGCTGCTGCGTGAGCAGGGCGCGCGCCTGATCGCCGCCAGCAGCGCGACGCGTCTGACGCTCGACTGCAGCGCGGTGGAAAAGTCCAGCAGCGTCGGCCTGGCGCTGTTGCTGGCGTTCATGCGCGATGCGCGCAAGGCCGGGCGTGAGCTGACCATCAGCGCGCTGCCCGACGACATGCGCGAGATCGCTCAGGTCAGCGGCTTGCTGGAGTTGCTGCCGCTGCAAGCGTGAAGCGTTTCCCGTCGTTGCGTCTGTGCCGGTGCTGGCGGGGTTCGCAGGCGGGAGGCTTTTTTGTATGATGGCCGACCCGCGGGCGCTGGTAGCCCGAATGCGTCAGTCGAGGTCGAGCATGCAGGCTGCAGAAGTAAAAAGCCTCCTAGAGGAAAAACTCCCGAATACCCAGGTGGAAGTCGAAGGCGAAGGCTGTAACTTCCAGCTCAACCTGATCAGCGACGAACTGGCCGCCCTCAGTCCGGTCAAGCGTCAGCAGCAGATCTATGCTCACCTCAATGCCTGGATCGCCGATGGCAGCATCCATGCGGTGACTATGAAATTCTTCAGCCAGGCCGATTGGGCCGCGCGTTCCTGAGCCTGCGGGCGACGAGATTCCTATGGATAAACTGATCATTACCGGCGGCGTTCGCCTCGATGGCGAAATCCGCATTTCCGGTGCGAAGAACTCTGCGCTGCCGATTCTGGCGGCCACTTTGCTGGGCGACGAGCCCGTCACCATCTGCAACCTGCCGCACCTGCACGACATCACCACCATGATCGAACTGTTCGGTCGCATGGGCATCGAGCCGGTGATCGACGAGAAGCTGGCAGTCGAGGTCGACGCGCGCGCCATCAAGACCCTGGTCGCGCCTTACGAGCTGGTAAAAACCATGCGCGCCTCGATTCTGGTGCTTGGCCCCATGGTTGCGCGTTTCGGTGAGGCCGAGGTGGCGCTGCCGGGCGGCTGCGCCATTGGTTCGCGTCCGGTCGATCTGCACATCCGTGGCCTCGAGGCCATGGGGGCGATCATCGATGTCGAGGGTGGTTACATCAAGGCCAAGGCGCCGGAAGGTGGCCTGCGTGGCGCGCATTTCTTCTTCGATGTGGTCAGCGTGACCGGCACCGAGAACATCATGATGGCCGCGACCCTGGCCAAGGGCCGCAGCGTGCTGGAAAACGCCGCGCGCGAGCCTGAGGTGGTCGACCTGGCCAACTGCCTGATCGCCATGGGTGCGAAGATCCAGGGCGCCGGTACCGACACCATCATCATCGATGGCGTCGAGCGCCTGCACGGTGCGCGTTTCAACGTCATGCCCGACCGTATCGAAACCGGTACCTACCTGGTCGCCGCTGCCGTTACCGGTGGTCGGGTCAAGGTCAAGGATGCCGATCCTTCGACGCTGGAGGCCGTGCTGGCCAAGCTGCAGGAAGCTGGCGCCGAAATCACCACCGGTCCGGACTGGATCGAGCTGGACATGAAGGGCAAGCGCCCGAAGGCCGTCAACCTGCGCACCGCTCCATACCCGGCGTTCCCCACCGACATGCAGGCGCAGTTCATCGCCCTGAATGCCGTAGCCGAAGGCACCGGCACCATCATCGAAACCGTGTTCGAAAACCGCTTCATGCACGTCTACGAGATGCTGCGCATGGGTGCCAACATCCTGGTCGAAGGCAACACCGCGGTGGTTACCGGGGTCGACAAGCTCAAGGGCGCGCCGGTGATGGCGACCGACCTGCGTGCATCGGCGAGCCTGGTGCTGGCCGCACTGGTGGCCGAGGGCGACACGCTGATCGACCGCATTTACCACATCGACCGTGGTTACGAGTGCATCGAGGAAAAACTGCAGCTGCTCGGTGCCAAGATCCGCCGCGTTCCGGGTTAAGTCTCCACTGCCCTATGGCCGTCTCCCTTGGGGCGGCCGCTTCCGTTCAAGGAAACCGTTTCATGCTGACCATTGCCCTGTCCAAAGGCCGCATTCTCGATGACACCCTGCCGTTGCTGGCAGCGGCGGGCATCGAGCCGACCGAGAACCCGGACAAGAGCCGCAAGCTGATCATTCCGACCACTCAGGATGATGTGCGCCTGCTGATCGTGCGGGCCACCGATGTGCCGACCTATGTCGAGCATGGCGCGGCCGACCTCGGCGTGGCGGGCAAGGACGTGCTGATGGAATACGGCGGCCAGGGCATCTACGAGCCGCTGGATCTGCAGATCGCCAAGTGCAAGCTGATGACGGCTGGCAAGGTCGGCGCGCCGGAGCCGAAAGGGCGCCTGCGCGTGGCCACCAAGTTCGTCAACGTCGCCAAGCGTTACTACGCCGAGCAGGGCCGTCAGGTCGACATCATCAAGCTGTACGGCTCGATGGAACTGGCGCCGCTGGTGGGGCTGGCCGACAAGATCATCGACGTGGTCGACACCGGCAATACCCTGCGTGCCAACGGCCTGGAACCGCAGGAAATGATCGCCACCATCAGCTCGCGGCTGATCGTCAACAAGGCGTCGATGAAGATGCAGCACGCGCGCATCCAGGCCCTGATCGAGACCCTGCGTGGCGCCGTCGAGGCGCGACACCAAGGCTGACTCCTTTGCGCGGCCTCTGGCCGCGGCAGCCTATCCGTGTCATAGCCATTTTTCTTGGGTGCCCGCACGGTGGGCTTGCTACATTACGGGCGCCCGAGAAAATGCCATTTAGATGAGGCTTTCGCTATGACCGCACCCGTTGCCATCCGCCGACTCAACGCTGCCGACACGGACTTCGCGCGTCATCTGGATCATCTGCTGTCCTGGGAAAGCGTCTCCGACGATGGCGTCAACCAGCGCGTGCTGGAAATCATCCAGGCCGTGCGCGAGCGCGGCGATGCTGCCCTGGTCGAATACACCCAGCGTTTCGATGGTCTGGAGGTCGCCTCCATGGCCGACCTGATCCTGCCGCGCGAGCGCCTGGAGCTGGCCTTGACCCGCATCAGTCCGGCCCAGCGCGAGGCGCTGGAAGTCGCAGCCGAGCGTGTGCGCAGCTACCACGAAAAGCAGAAGCAGGATTCCTGGCGCTACACCGAAGCCGACGGCACCGTGCTGGGGCAGAAGGTCACCCCGCTGGATCGCGCAGGCCTCTATGTGCCGGGCGGCAAGGCGTCCTATCCGTCCTCGGTATTGATGAACGCGATTCCGGCCAAGGTCGCCGGCGTGCCCGAGGTGGTGATGGTGGTGCCGACCCCACGCGGTGAGATCAACGAACTGGTGCTGGCTGCTGCCGCCATCGCCGGGGTCGACCGCGTGTTCACCATCGGCGGCGCCCAGGCCGTGGCTGCGCTGGCCTATGGCACCGAGAGCGTGCCGCCTGTGGACAAGATCGTCGGTCCCGGCAACATCTATGTGGCCACCGCCAAGCGCCATGTGTTCGGCAAGGTGGGCATCGACATGATCGCCGGGCCGTCGGAGATTCTCGTGGTCTGTGACGGCCAGACCGACCCGGACTGGATCGCCATGGACCTGTTCTCCCAGGCCGAGCACGACGAGGACGCCCAGTCGATCCTGGTCAGCCCGGATGCCGCCTTCCTCGACCGCGTCGCCGAGAGCATCGCCAAGCTGCTGCCGACCATGGAACGTGCCGAGATCATCCGCACCTCGCTGGAAGGCCGTGGCGCATTGATCCAGGTGGCCGACATGGCCCAGGCCATCGAGGTGGCCAACCACATTGCGCCGGAGCACCTGGAGCTGTCGGTGGCCGACCCGGAAGCCTGGTTGCCGCAGATCCGCCATGCTGGCGCGATCTTCATGGGCCGTTACACCGCAGAAGCCCTGGGCGATTACGTGGCCGGCCCCAACCACGTGCTGCCGACCTCCGGTACCGCGCGCTTTTCCTCGCCGCTGGGGGTGTACGACTTCCAGAAGCGCTCGTCGATCATCTTCTGCTCGCCGGATGGCGCGTCGGAGCTGGGCAAGAGCGCGTCCGTGCTGGCCCGTGGCGAGTCGCTGACTGCCCACGCGCGCAGCGCCGAGTACCGGATCAAGCCATAGGCCAGACCGAACCTGTAGGAGCCAGCTTGCTGGCGAGCCGCGGCTAAAGGCATCGCCGGCAAGCCGGCTCCTACACAAAACAGATCGAACCATTTCGAGGAGAGAAGGGCAGATGAGCAAATTCTGGAGCCCCTTCGTCAAGGACCTGGTGCCCTATGTACCGGGTGAGCAACCCAAGCTGAGCAAGCTGGTCAAGCTCAACACCAACGAGAACCCCTACGGCCCGTCGCCCAAGGCCATCGCGGCGATGCAGCTCGAGCTGAACGACGACCTGCGCCTGTATCCCGACCCTAATGGTGACCGCCTGAAGCAGGCCGTGGCCGAGTATTACGGCGTCCAACCGGCCCAGGTGTTCGTCGGCAACGGCTCCGATGAGGTGTTGGCGCACGCTTTCCATGGTCTGTTCCAGCATGAGGCGCCGCTGTTGTTCCCGGATATCAGCTACAGCTTCTATCCGGTCTATTGCGGCCTGTACGGCATCGAGTACCAACAGCTGGCGCTGGACGAGCAGTTCCAGATCCGCGTCGAGGACTATGCCCGGCCCAACGGCGGCATCATCTTCCCCAACCCCAATGCGCCGACCGGCTGCCTGCTGCCGCTCGAGGCCATCGAGCGCCTGCTGCAGGGCAGCCCGGATTCGGTGGTGCTGGTAGACGAGGCCTATATCGACTTCGGCGGCCAGACGGCCATCGCTCTGGTCGACAAGTACCCGAACCTGCTGGTCACCCAGACACTGTCCAAATCACGTTCGCTGGCGGGGCTGCGTGTCGGTATCGCGGTTGGTCACCCGGATCTGATCGAGGCGCTGGAGCGGATCAAGAACAGCTTCAACTCCTATCCGCTCGACCGTATGGCCATCGCCGGCGCAGCAGCGGCTTTCGCGGACCGTGATTATTTCGAGAAAACCTGCCAGCAGGTGATCGAAAGTCGTGAGGCAGTGGTCGCCGGTCTGCAGGGGCTGGGTTTCGAGGTGCTGCCCTCGGCGGCGAACTTCGTCTTCGCCCGTCATCCAGGCAAGGATGCTGCCACGCTGGCGGCCGGGCTGCGCGAGCAGGGGGTGATCGTGCGCCACTTCAAGCAACAGCGCATCGCGCAGTTCCTGCGTATCACCATCGGTACCCCGGAGCAGAACCAGGCCCTGCTGGACGTGTTGCGGGGGCTCTGAAGGCGCCCGACTGTTAGCTGCAGTGCACGAAAAAGCCGGCGTGATGCCTAGGGTCTGTTGCCGTTTCGACGCGGCCGTGCGCGAAACGGCAACAGACCCTGATGTCGATCAGATAAGGTTTTTGGCTTTTGTAGGGTGGCCCGGGCGGCGCTCCGCTTCAGTCCTCCAACGGCGGCCAATGTGGGCTGAAGCCCACCCTACAAGTCGAACCGCCGGGCAACAGTTAAATTCGTTCCTATACGATTGCAGCGCCCGTAAACCAAGCGTTTAGGCACTTAACTGACTGGCATTAGGCGTGATGCCGGCTATTTCGTTGCGTAGAACTCAGTTGTCGTTGACTGGCGGGCGGATGCCGATCTCGGCGGTCAGGCTCAGTGTCTTGCCGTTGCGTAGCACCTCGATGCGAATCTTGTCGCCGGGCTTGGTGCGTGCGACCTGATTCATCGAGCGTCGGCCGTCGCTGGCCGCTTCGCCATCGATGCTGAGGATCAGATCGCCCGGCTGCAGGCCGGCTTTCTGTGCCGGACCATCGCGATAGACACCCGCCACGACGATGCCGGGGCGTCCATCGAGACCGAAGGATTCGGCCAGCTCCGGCGTCAGCGGCTGCACCTCGACACCGAGGTAGCCGCGAATTACCTGGCCGTGCTCGATGATCGCGCGCATCACCTCCAGCGCCAGTTTGACCGGGATGGCGAAGCCGATGCCCTGTGAGCCGCCGGACTTGGAGAAGATCGCGGTATTGATGCCCACCAGATTGCCATGCGCATCGACCAACGCGCCGCCGGAGTTGCCGGGGTTGATCGCGGCATCGGTCTGGATGAAGTCTTCGTAGGTGTTGAGGCCCAGCTGGTTGCGCCCGGTGGCACTGATGATGCCCATGGTCACGGTCTGGCCGACGCCGAAGGGGTTGCCGATGGCCAGGCTGACGTCGCCGATGCGAATGTTGTCTGAGCGCCCGAGGGTAATCGCCGGCAGGTTGGGCAGGTCGATCTTCAAGACGGCCAGGTCGGTTTCCGGGTCGCTGCCAATCACCCGTGCCAGGGTTTCACGGCCGTCCTTGAGGGCTACGACGATCTGGTCGGCACCACTGACCACGTGGTTGTTGGTCAGCAGGTAGCCTTCCTTGCTCATCAGTACCGCCGAGCCGAGGCTGGACTCCATGCGCTGCTGGCGCGGCAGGTTGTCACCGAAGAAACGGCGGAAGGCGGGGTCTTCGAACAGCGGATGGGCGGGCTTGCTCACCAGTTTGGTGGTGTACAGGTTGGCCACTGCGGGGGAGGCGGTATCGACAGCCTCGGCATAGGATACCGGGCCTTCCTGCAGGCGACTGTAGATCGGCGCCTGCACCAGCTGCACGTCCTGGCGTGGCAAACCGACCCATTCCGGGTAGCGCTGGATCAGCAGGAGTGCGAGCAGCACGCCAACCAGCAGCGGCCAACCGAGAAAACGCAGTGCCTGGGGCATCGAGACAATCCTGAGGGTTGCGGGGGCCAATTCCGGCCCTTAAGGTGGCGCATTATAGTGAGGTGCTCGCCAATTAGGCAGCGGCCCGCAACAGCTTGTGAGGAATCTTCATGGCCATTGCCCTGACCACCCTAGTGGAAGAAGCTGACGCCTTTCTTAATGCGTCGCGAATCAGTGATTACTGCCCCAATGGCCTGCAGGTCGAGGGGCGCCCGCAGGTCAGCCGTATCGTCAGCGGCGTTACCGCGAGCCAGACATTGATCGAGGCCGCCATCGACGCCAAGGCCGATGTGCTGCTGGTGCATCACGGCTACTTCTGGAAGGGCGAAAACCCCTGCGTCACCGGCATGAAGCAGCGTCGCCTGAAAGCGCTGCTGGCGCACGACATCAGCCTGCTGGCCTATCACCTGCCGCTGGATGTGCACCCCGAGGTGGGCAACAACGTGCAGCTTGCACGTCAACTCGGCATCGTCGTCGAAGGCCCGCTGGAGCCGGAAAACCCGCGTACCGTTGGCCTTGTCGGCTCACTGGCCGAGCCGATGAGCGCCGCCGATTTTGCCCGGCACATCCAGCAGGTGCTCGGGCGCGAGCCGCTGCTGGTTGCGGGCGACGGGCTGATCCGCCGCGTTGGCTGGTGCACGGGCGGCGGCCAGGGCTATATCGACCAGGCGATTGCCGCCGGGGTCGACCTGTACCTGACCGGCGAAGCCTCCGAGCAGACCTTCCACAGCGCGCGTGAGAATGGCGTGAGCTTCATCGCGGCCGGTCATCACGCCACCGAGCGCTACGGCGTGCAGGCGCTGGGTGATTATCTGGCACGGCGTTTCGCCCTCGAACACCTGTTCATCGACTGCCCGAATCCGATCTGAGCGCAGCGCATTTGGCGCTGAGCAGATTGCTCTAGGGCGAGCTACAAGTCGGCGTCATGCCACGCCGTGCGCGCCATGCATCCGTCCAACCGTTGTAGTGATCGAGGCCGGCAAGCTGCTCGATCTCGATGCACGATGAGTCGCCCAGGTATTGCTGCCAGCGCTCGGCCAGATTGGCCGGAACGTTGCGGTCCTGCATGCCGACCAAATGGCGCTGCGGCAGCTTTTGCAGGCGTTGCCTGTAATCGAGTGGCTCAAGTGAGCCATGCAAGGGACTGAATCGCTGTTGAGCCGCCCAGAGTCTTGGCGAAAGGTTGCCAGCCAGGCTTTGCACCGCCGATACGTCATCGCGCCGTGCGGCCAGTAGCAAGGCCAGCGCGGCGCCGCCAGAGTAGCCGATCAACTCCAACTGCTTGCTGCCGTATCGTTGTTTGAGCATGTCGAGCGCTTGATCGAGTGCGACGAGGACCTCGGGGGAGAAGCGCGCATCCGTCCATAATCCGATATGGCAACTTGCATTGCGGATGTACTGGCAGGGGCGCGCCAGCCAGGCGGCAGGTTGCGGGTCGCTGAGGGCCAGTAAAGCGAACCAGTCACCGCTGGGCGTGGGGTCGAGGCTGGGCTGGCCAGGGGTGATCCAGGCGCGACCATCGCCTTCGATGTAGACCCTTAAATGGGGACTGGCCTTGGGGTTGCGAGCCACCGCGGCCAGCAGCGGGAAGGGCTGGCTGTCTAGCACGAGTAGCTGGTGTCTGACCGAAAGTTGTTCTTCCAGGCGTTGTTTGGCTGGCGCGGCGCAACCGGCCATTGTGAGTATGAGCGACAGCGTCATGAGCGGGTAAAGTCTGCTAGTTGTTTTCATGGCTGCTCGTCATTCGAGAAAATCTTCATGCAAAAGCGAACGCCCGGCTCAGGCCGGGCGTTCGGGTACAGCGGACAGGCTGGGCGGCTTAGAAGTCGTAGCGCACCTTGGCCTGGAACACGTCGGCATCGAAGTCCGACTTGCCGATGCGATCATAGCTGCCGCCCAGGGTTAATGCCCCGATACGGTAGTTCAGACCGATACCTGCCTCGTAGCTATCGCGCGAGGGCTTGGCGCCACTGGTCACGAAGGGCGTACCGCCCAGTACGTAGGAGGAGGTGCTGCGTGCCTGGTCGGCGGCGAAATCATGATAGGCCATCAGGCGCAGTTCCGGCTCCAGGGAGCCCTGACCGACGCGAATCTGGCTTGCCAGGCGAGCGCCTGCTCCCAGTTCGATGACTTCGTAACGCTGATCTTCCGTACGCAGGGCGGCGGACGAGCCCTTCTCCCGGTAGCCATCGATGTCGACGCGACTGTAGCGGCCGGCGACGCGTGGCTCCAGAGTGATGTTGCCTGCGTGCAGGCCGTAACCGGCCGTGACATTCAGACCAAGCAGCGAGCTGTCGTAGTTGCCTTTGGCCTGAGTGCCGGCGATGTAGCGTTTGCTGCTGTTGTCGTTGATGCCGTAGCTCAGGCTGGCATCGACGAACAGATTACCCTGCTCGAAGCCCGAATACAGGGTCAGCAACTGGCTGTCGACATCGGTCTTGTTACCAGTGTCGCTTTTCACGTCGGTGCGTAGGTTGCTGTACGCGACGCCGAGGGTCAGGTTGTCGCTCAGCTTGCCGTCGATACCAATGGAAATCCCCTTGCTGTCCGCATCGTAGCCGGCGATGCCGTCGCGACGGCCCTGGTCGGCGCTGCTGCTCAGCCCCTGCACCCAGACGCCAGCCTGGCTGAACGACGAGCCCGAGGAGCCGCCGCGCAGGGACGAGGTGCGGGAGCCGACCGCGCTGCTGGTCAGGCCCTGAGCGCCAGTGGCTGCCCGGCTGGCAGCACCATCGACTTGCGGGGTGAGTTGCTGGGCAAGTTTGGCCAGCTCGGCTTCACCGGCATTGGCGAAGGCCTGGGCGACGGCATCGTTGCTGTCGATGTTGCCCTGCTTCAACACGCCGCTATAGAACGGCGCGAAAGCGGCCTGGGCGTTACCGCTGGCACCGGCACCAGCAAGGATGTCCTCGGCCTGACTTGCGGCCTTGCCGCTGACGGTGGCCACTATCTGATTGTCGCCCACATTGAATTGATCGACATTGAGCAGCGCGGAGCTGCTGCTGACCTGCAGGCCCTGGTTGTCGATGGCTTCGGCGGCGAGCAGCAGATATTGCTTGCCGTCGGCGCTGAAGTCGCTGCCTACCGGTGTCAGCAGAAGCCGGCTGCCGTTGGCGAAGTAGGCGGTGCCGTTGACATCGAGAATTGCCTGGTTGTCGTTGGTGGCCTGGCTCAGGCTCAGCTCCACAGTGGCGCCGGTATTGACTTCCAGTGCACCATTGAGCGTGGTGTGCGGCCGTAGCAGAACCAGGTAGCCGGCTGTACCGTTGGGGCTGTCGCTGCTGTTGTACAGGTCGACCCAGCCCTTGCCTGCTTCACCGGTGCTAGGTGCGACCGTGCTGATGCTGTCGCCATCGAAGATACCCTTGCCGGTTACATCCAGCTTGAAGATACCCGCCAGGTTGCCGCCTATGGTGCCGCCGGCCAGCTCGACGCTGACCTGATTGCCGCTGCCGCCTTGAACGGCGTACTGGCCGCCCTGGAGCAGGCCGGCGCTTTGGGTTACGTGCACCGGTGCGACGCTGTTGTCGCCGATCCAGATGCCGAAATCGTTACCTTTGATCGTACCGCTGTTGTGGATACCGCCGGCGATGCTGGCTTGTTCCAGGCGGATGGCGCGAGCGTCATTGCCGGTGGCGATGATCGAGCCACTGTTGTTCAGGCTACCGCTGGCTTCGACGTGGTCGAGATAGAGGCCATGGCTGCGCTCGCTGGCGCTCACGGCAATGGTGCCGCTGTTGGTGATCGATTGCACCGTGGCGGGTTTAACGCCCGATAGGTCGAGACCGAAAGCGATCTTGCCGTCTGCCTCAATCTTTCCGGTGTTGACGATGTCGGCCTCGGCCAGATCGCTATTGAGGATCTGGATACCCGCCACCTTGTTGCCGGATACCTTGATCGAACCGTCGTTGCGCACTTCGCCATCGGCATCGGAGCCGAACAGCAGGATGCCTCGGGTATCAGCCTCGCTGCTCGCTGTGACAGCGGCATTGCTGGTGTTGGTGACGGTGATGCTGCCTTCGTTGGTCAGACCGTCGACATTGCTGTTGAACAGCTCTATGCCAATGGCTTCATCGCCGCTCTGCACATCGATGCTGCCGAGATTGACCAGGCTGCCCTCGATATCGCTATCGTCGATCTGAATGCCGACGGCTTCGCCGGCAGGAGCGGAAGCGCTGATGGTGCCTGTGTTGCTCAGGCTGGCCAGCTCGCTATCGTCGACCTTGATACCTGTCGCATCACTGCCTGCCTGGGTGGTCGCTGTAATGTCGCCCGAGTTGCTGACCGCGCCCGCAGTGACGTCCTCCAGCCAGATACCCAGAGCCTCGGTAAGGGCGGTAGCCTTGATGCTGCCTGCATTGAGCAGCGATTGGATGCTGACCTGAGAAATATCGTATCCGCGCGCTTCTTTACCGCTGACTTCGATGCTGCCGGTGGCGCTATTGATGATGTCCGCTTCGGCCAGGTCGCTGTCGAGAATCTGGATACCGGTGGCGTCCGCTTCATCGTTGCCATTGACCTTGATCTGGCCATTGTTGCGCACATGACCGTCGATATTGGCGTACTGGATGAAGATGCCGGAGGGATTGCCTTCCTGAATGCTGTCGTTGACGTCGATGCCATCGGTAATGGTGATGCTGCCGTCGTTGACCACGCCGCCTTCGATATCGGCATATTCGATGGTGATGCCCTGGGCCATCAGACCGGAGGCGTTCAGGCTGCCTTTGTTGATCACCTGGCCGTCGATCTGTACCGCGTCGCCCCAGCCGTCGCCGCTGATATCCAGCGCGCTGGCGTAGTTGCCGACCTTTGCCTGCGGGCCGGTCACGGTAATCTGCGCATCGAGGATCAAATCCCCCTGCAGATCGGTGCCGTCAGCCAGTTCCACGGCATCTTCTTCAGTCGTCAGGCTACCGGTGATGGTCAGGGATTCGGTGAAGGTTTTACCTTCGAATTTTATTGGGCCGTTGCTGACGTCGTAAATGACGGCATGGGCTTGCAGGCTGCTGGTGGCGATGGCCAAGGCGAGCAGGGACTTTGCAAGATTCGGGTATTGCATGGGCGCTCTCCTTGAGCAGCAATAATCAATGACCGCGGTCTGGCGGCGGACGGGATGGTAATAAAAATAATGGCTAGATGCCACTTAAAGCGGCATGTCAAACGGCAGCTTTGTGCTGTGGGCTGGAACGGGCGGTTCCGGTTCTGGCGCAGTTAGCCGAGTTTCTCCCAGGTGAGGGCGTCTGTAGAAAGCGGCGTGATGTGATTCGCTTTCATCGAGATCGATGAATACGCGGGCCAGGAGATTGCGCCTGTTTCATCCGCGCCGGTTGCCGCCTCGTGGGGCTTTATGCGATAGCCTCGCGTAGACTTTTTTCGGATATAAAACTAGATCGTTTCGATCTAACCGGCGTTCTGAGTATAAGCAGACGCTGTGATAGAGTACGTGCTCGTCCACGGCCCGCCGGCCCCATAACAGCAAACCGTGAGTAGCCATGCTCGACAAACTGACCCATCTGAAGCAGCTGGAGGCGGAAAGCATCCACATCATTCGTGAAGTGGCCGCCGAATTCGATAACCCGGTGATGCTCTATTCCATCGGCAAGGACTCCGCCGTGATGTTGCATCTGGCGCGCAAGGCCTTCTTCCCTGGCAAGCTGCCGTTCCCGGTGCTGCACGTCGATACCCGCTGGAAGTTCCAGGAAATGTATCGCTTCCGCGAGAAGATGGTCAGTGAGTATGGCCTGGAGTTGCTGACCCACATCAACCCCGACGGTGTGGCGCAGGACATGAACCCCTTCACCTACGGCAGTGCCAAGCACACCGACGTGATGAAGACCGAAGGTCTCAAACAGGCACTGGACAAGTACGGCTTCGATGCCGCCTTCGGTGGTGCCCGTCGTGATGAAGAAAAATCCCGCGCCAAGGAGCGCGTGTATTCCTTCCGCGACAGCAAGCACCGCTGGGACCCCAAGAACCAGCGTCCCGAGCTGTGGAACGTGTACAACGGCAAGGTCAAGAAGGGTGAGTCGATCCGCGTCTTCCCGCTGTCCAACTGGACCGAGCTGGACATCTGGCAGTACATCTACCTCGAGCAGATTCCAATCGTGCCGCTGTACTTCGCCGCCGAGCGCGAAGTGATCGAGAAGAATGGCACGCTGATCATGATCGATGACGAGCGCATCCTCGAACACCTGTCCGATGAAGAGAAGGCGCGCATCACCAAGAAAATGGTGCGTTTCCGTACCCTCGGCTGCTATCCGCTGACCGGCGCGGTGGAGTCCACGGCACTGACCCTGCCCGAAATCATCCAGGAGATGCTCCTGACCAAGACCAGCGAACGTCAGGGCCGGGTCATCGACCACGACCAGGCTGGTTCGATGGAAGAGAAGAAACGTCAGGGCTATTTCTGAGGATCGCGCACCATGAGTCACCAATCCGATTTGATCAGCCAGGACATTCTCGCCTACCTGGCCCAGCACGAGCGCAAGGAACTGCTGCGCTTCCTTACCTGCGGCAACGTCGACGACGGCAAGAGCACGCTGATCGGCCGCCTGCTGCACGACTCCAAGATGATCTACGAGGATCATCTGGAAGCCATCACCAAGGATTCCAAGAAGGTCGGCACCACCGGCGATGACATCGACCTGGCGCTGCTGGTCGACGGCCTGCAGGCTGAGCGCGAGCAGGGCATCACCATCGACGTGGCCTACCGTTACTTCAGCACCGCCAAGCGCAAGTTCATCATCGCCGATACCCCCGGCCATGAGCAGTACACGCGCAACATGGCCACCGGCGCTTCGACCTGCGACCTGGCGATCATCCTGATCGACGCCCGTTACGGTGTGCAGACCCAGACCAAGCGCCACAGCTTCATCGCCTCCCTGCTGGGCATCAAGCACATCGTCGTCGCCGTCAACAAGATGGACCTGAAGGACTTCGATCAAGGTGTGTTCGAGCAGATCAAGGCCGACTACCTGGCCTTCGCCGAGAAGATCAACCTGCGTCCGACCACCCTCGAGTTTGTGCCGATGTCGGCGCTCAAGGGCGACAACGTGGTCAACAGGTCCGAGCGCTCGCCCTGGTACACCGGCCAGTCGCTGATGGAGATTCTCGAGACCGTCGAGGTCGCTGGCGACCGCAACTTCGATGACCTGCGCTTCCCGGTGCAGTACGTCAACCGTCCGAACCTGAACTTCCGCGGTTTCGCCGGCACCCTGGCCAGCGGCGTCGTGCGCAAGGGCGATGAGGTCATGGCGCTGCCTTCGGGCAAGACCAGCAAGGTCAAGTCCATCGTCACCTTCGAGGGCGAACTGGAACATGCCGGCCCGGGCCAGGCGATCACCCTGACCCTGGAAGACGAGATCGACGTGTCGCGCGGCGACATGCTGGTGCATGCCGACAACCGTCCGCAGGTCACCGACAGCTTCGAGGCCATGCTGGTATGGATGGGCGAAGAACCGATGCTGCCGGGCAAGAAGTACGACATCAAACGTGCGACCAGCTACGTGCCGGGCTCGATCCCGAGCATCGTGCATCGTGTCGACGTGAATACCCTGGAGCAGGGTGCGGCCAGCGAGTTGAGGCTCAACGAAATCGGCCGGGTCAAGGTGGCGCTGGATGCACCGATCGCCCTGGATGGTTACGAGTACAACCGCACCACCGGTGCCTTTATCGTCGTCGACCGCCTGACCAATGGCACCGTCGGCGCCGGCATGATCATCGCCGACCCGGTCGCCCATGGCGGCGGTCAGCATGGCCGCCTGGCCCATGTGTCGACCGAGGAGCGTGCTTCGCGCTTCGGCCAGCAGCCGGCCACCGTGCTGTTCAGTGGCCTGTCTGGCGCGGGCAAGAGCACCCTGGCCTATGCCGTGGAGCGCAAGCTATTCGACATGGGCCGTGCCGTGTACGTGCTCGACGGCCAGAACCTGCGCCATGACCTGAACAAGGGCCTGCCGCAGGATCGCGCCGGCCGCGCCGAGAACTGGCGCCGCGCCGCCCATGTGGCGCGTCAGTTCAACGAGGCCGGCATGATCGCCCTGGCCGCCTTTGTCGCTCCGGATGCCGAAGGTCGCGAGCAGGCCAAGGCGCTGATCGGTGCCGAACGCCTGGTTACCGTCTACGTCCAGGCCTCGCCGCAGATCTGCCGCGAGCGTGACCCGCAGGGGCTGTACGCCGCTGGTGGTGACAATATCCCGGGCGAAGGCTTCCCCTACGACGTGCCGCTGGATGCCGATCTGGTGATCGACACCCAGACGCAGTCGGTCGAGGAGGGCGTCAAGGCGGTGCTGGATCTGCTGCGTAGCCGCGGCGCGATCTGACGTTCTTGCGCTGAACGAGAAGCCCTGCAGTGATGCGGGGCTTTTTCATTCCCGGCCAGGCAAGGCGCCGACCGGTTGTAGGAGCGAGCGCTGCTCGCGAAACTCTATGCCCTTGGTTTCGCGAGCGGCGCTCACTCCTGCAATGTTTGCCCAATAAAAAGCCCCGCAATCGCGGGGCTCGGTATTTCTGGCTGGCGGGTTACTTCTTCAGCCCGTAGCTCTCGTCGAGCATGCCGGGGCCGTCGCTTTTCGGCGCGTAGTCCTTGGGCATCTCGTGGTTCTTCGGCGGAGTCAGGCGCTCGCGCTTTTCGCCGGCTTCTGTGCTGTTCAGGGTGGCCAGCAGGCGCTGACGGGTCAGCTCATCCAGGGCCAGGCGGTTGGCGCCGTCGGACAGGTGCTCCTGCACGTCCTGGTAGCTCTGGGTGAGTTTCTTCACCAGGCTGGCGGTGGTGTTGAAGTGGGTCACCACTTCGTTCTGGTAGGCCTCGAAGCGTGCCTGCATCTCATCCATCTGCCGCTGCGTACGGCCCGGTGCAGCATTGGGGGCCAGGCGGGCGAGCAGAAAGCCCACGGCGATGCCGACCACCAGGGTCAGGGCGGGTATCAACCAGGCTGTAACGGTCTGTTCCACGAGTCCTTCCTCTCAAAACGGCTTTGCTTTACGTTAGCGGCTCGAACCTGCGCTGTATACGTTTACCTCGCAGGCAGTTTGCTAGACGAGTCGACCCGTTGCGGGGTCACGGAGTTCAGTGTTGCTCAGTCGCGAAACCCCTCTTTTCATTCAAGGCCCGGTGGGGCAACTCGAAGCCCTTCTGCTGGAAGTAGCGGACGCCCGAGGCGTGGCGCTGGTCTGTCATCCCAACCCGGTACAGGGCGGCACCATGCTCAACAAGGTGGTGAGCACTTTGCAGCGTACCGCGCGTGACTGTGGTTATCACACATTGCGTTTCAATTATCGCGGTGTTGGCGCCAGTGCCGGCAGCCACGATATGGGTACCGGCGAGGTGGACGACGCCGAAGCGGTGGCTGCTTGGCTCAAGGAGGAGTACCCGAATCTGCCCATCACCTTGCTCGGCTTTTCCTTCGGCGGTTTCGTCGCCGCGGCGCTGGGTGCCCGCTTGGAAGCGCAGGGCCAGGTGCCGAGCAAGTTGTTCATGGTGGCGCCGGCGGTGCATCGCCTGACCGCCGAGACGCCGCCGGCCAGCCAGTGCCCGCTGGTGGTGATCCAGCCTGATGCCGACGAAGTGGTCGAGCCACAGGCCGTATATGACTGGTCGGCCAATCTCGGGCGTGCCCATGAGCTGCTGAAAGTGGCAGAATGCGGTCACTTTTTTCACGGCAAGCTGACGGACTTGAAGGACATCCTTCTGCCGCGTTTATAAAAAACCGTCATTCCCGCGCAGGCGGGAACCCAGAAGGCCGCAGCACCTAGGCTCCCGCCTTCGCGGGAGTGACGGCAAATGAAGGCCTACCACGTCATTGCAGCAAGACAAGCGAATTACTATGACCACCCGTATCCTTACCGGTATCACCACCACCGGCACACCGCACCTGGGTAACTACGCTGGCGCCATCCGCCCGGCCATCGTTGCCAGTCGCGACCCGCAGATGGACTCCTTCTACTTCCTCGCCGACTACCACGCGCTGATCAAGTGCGATGATCCGGCGCGCATTCAGCGCTCGCGCCTGGAAATCGCAGCCACCTGGCTGGCGCTGGGCCTGGATACCGACAAGGCGACCTTCTACCGCCAGTCCGACATCCCCGAGATTCCCGAGCTGTGCTGGCTGCTCACCTGCGTCGCCGGCAAGGGCCTGCTCAACCGTGCCCACGCCTACAAGGCTTCGGTGGACAAGAACGTCGAACAGGGCGAAGACCCGGATGCCGGCGTGACCATGGGCCTGTTCAGCTATCCGGTGTTGATGGCGGCGGACATCCTGATGTTCAACGCGCAGAAGGTGCCGGTCGGTCGTGACCAGATCCAGCACGTGGAGATGGCTCGCGATATCGGCCAGCGCTTCAACCATCTGTTCGGCAAGGGCAAGGATCTGTTCGTCCTGCCCGAGGTGGTGATCGAGGAGGAAGTGGCGACTCTGCCTGGCCTCGACGGGCGCAAGATGAGCAAGAGCTACGACAACACCATCCCGCTGTTCGGCACAGCCAAGCAGCTCAAGGACGCCGTGGCGCGCATCGTCACCGACTCCAAGCTACCCGGTGAGCCCAAGGATGCCGAGGGTTCGCACCTGTTCACCCTGTACCAGGCCTTCGCCAGCCACGCGCAGCAGGCCGAATTCCGGGCCGAGCTGGAAGGCGGCCTGGCCTGGGGCGAGGCGAAGAATCGCCTGTACCAACTGCTCGAAGACACCCTGGGCGAGGCGCGCGAGCGCTACAACGCGCTGATCGCTCGGCCGGCCGACCTGGAAGATATTCTCCTTGCCGGCGCCGCCAAGGCGCGCAAGATCGCCACGCCGTTCCTTGGCGAGCTGCGCGAGGCGGTGGGCCTGCGTTCGTTCCGCGAGCAGGTGCAAGTCGCTACTGGCGAGAAGAAGAAAGCCGCCAAGAGCGCCCGCTTCGTCAGCTTCCGCGATGAAGATGGCAGCTTCCGCTTCCGTCTGCTGGATGCCGATGGCGAGCAACTGCTGCTGTCGAAATCCTTCGCCGATGGCAAGTCGGCCGGCATGATCAACAAACGCCTGCAATCCGGCGAGCCGCTGGATGTGCGCGTCGAAGGCCAGGTTTTCGCGGTATGGATCGATGGCGAGAGCGTGGCCAGCAGCCCCGAGTTCGCTGACGGTCAGGCGCTGGAAGATGCCATCGCCCGTCTGCGTGAGGCGCTGGCGCCGCAGGAATGAAGAGGCTTTTGCTCCCCTCTCCCGCTTGCGGGAGAGGGGCTGGGGGAGAGGGTTGTCCGGTGCACCGCGTCGTCGGCCTGCCCTCTCCCCGACCCTTTCCCATAAATGGGAGAGGGAGTGTGCCTAGCTTGCACCGATTGCCAATCAACGGGGGCGTCGCTAAAGTGACGCCCCCGTTTTTACTTGCCCGGCTAACGAATCATGACCCCCTTAGAGCGTTATCAGGCCGATCTCAAGCGGCCCGACTTCTTCCATGATGCGGCCCAGGAAAATGCTGTCCGCCATCTGCAGCGTCTGTACGACGAGCTGATTGCGCGCGACCAGAGCAAATCCGGGTTGATGGGCAAGCTGTTCGGCAAGAAGCCGCAGGGGCCGGTCAAGGGCCTGTATTTCTGGGGTGGTGTCGGGCGCGGCAAGACCTACCTGGTCGACACCTTCTTCGATGCGCTGCCGTTCGAGCAGAAGATGCGCACCCACTTCCACCGCTTCATGAAGCGCGTGCACGAGGAAATGAAGACCCTCAAGGGCGAGAAGAACCCGCTGACCATCATCGGCAAGCGTTTCGCCGACGAGGCGCGGGTGATCTGCTTCGATGAGTTCTTCGTCAGCGATATCACCGATGCCATGATTCTCGCCACACTGATGGAAGAGCTGTTCAAGAACGGCGTTTCCCTGGTGGCCACTTCCAACATCGTGCCGGACGGCCTGTACAAGGATGGTCTGCAGCGCGCGCGCTTCCTGCCGGCCATCGCCCTACTCAAGCAGCATACCGACATCGTCAACGTCGACAGCGGCGTCGACTACCGTCTGCGCGCGCTGGAGCAGGCTGAGTTGTTCCACTTCCCGCTCGGCCCGGCTGCCGAGGAGAGTCTGCTGACCAGCTTCCGCAGCCTGCTACCGGACTGCACCCACATGGTGGAGAACGAGGCGCTGATGATCGAGAACCGCGCGATCCACGCCGTGCGGGTGTGCGAGGACGTGGCCTGGTTTGAGTTCCGTGAACTCTGCGATGGCCCGCGCAGCCAGAACGACTACATCGAGCTGGGCAAGATCTTCCATGCGGTGATCCTGGCCAATGTCGAGCAGATGAGTGTGGCCAAGGACGACATGGCGCGGCGCTTCATCAATCTGGTGGACGAGTTCTACGATCGTAACGTCAAGCTGATCATCTCCGCTGAGGTGGAGCTCAAGGATCTGTATACCGGCGGTCGTCTGAGCTTTGAGTTCCAGCGTACGCTAAGCCGTCTGCTGGAGATGCAATCACACGAGTTCCTCTCGCGCCCACACCGGCCTTGACGGTGCAGTGATACGCACAAGTTGACCTGCGAGGTCGCCTTGTGCGTTTCCGGGGGGAGTCAGCCCGGCGCGTTGCGCTCAGCCCTGGTAATCCTTCTGCTGGAACTGCCGGCGGTACTGGTTCGGCGACAGCTCGGTGTGCTGGCGGAACAGGCGGGCGAAGAAGCTGGCGTCGTCGTAACCGACTTCGTAGCTGATGGTCTTGATGCTCTTGCGCGTGGAGGAGAGCAGGCTCTTTGCCGTCTCGATGCGCAGGCGCTGCAGATAGTGCAGCGGTTTGTCGCCGGTCGCCCCCTGGAAACGGCGCATGAAATTGCGAATGCTCATGCCATGTTCGCGCGCCACGTCCTCGAAACGGAACTTGTCGGCATAGTGCTCCTCCAGCCAATGCTGGATCTGCAGCACGGTAACGTCCTGATGCAGTTTCTGGCCGCCGAAGCCGATGCGCCCCGGCGTATAGCTGCGCTGCACTTCGTAGAGAATGTCGCGTGCCACGCCCTGGGCTACGCCAGTGCCGCAATAACGCTCGATCAGATAGATATAGAGGTCGCAGGCCGAGGTGACGCCGCCTGCGCAGTACAGATTGTCGGCATCGGACAGGTGCTTGTCCTGATTGAGCAGTACCTTGGGGAAGCGCTCGGCAAACTCGCGGAAGAAGCGCCAGTAGGTGGTCGCTTCCTTGCCGTCGAGCAGGCCGGCTTCGGCCATCCAGAATACGCCGCTGGCCTCGCCGCAGATCGCCGTACCGCTGGCGTGCTGGCGCCTGAGCCAGTCCAGTACTTGTGGATAGCGGCGGCTGAGGGCATCGAAGTCGTCCCAGAAAGCCGGCAGGATGATTACGTCGCAGCTATCCAGCCCGCCGTCTACCGGCAGGCGTACATTGCTGAAGCTGTTGACTGGCTGGCCGTTGGGGCTGACCAGGTGGATCTCGAACGGCGGCTCAAGGTCCAGGCCCTGCTGTTTGGCATAGCGAATGCCGGCCATGTGGAAGAAGTCCTTGGCCTGCAGCAGGGTGGATGCGAACACGCCATCGGTGGCGAGAATGCTGACGCGGCGCAACGCCGTGCGCGGCTCAGGAATAACCATAAGTATTTATTCTTGTTCAAGGCTAAGTGGTCATGCAGCGGCTGGATCGTCTTATTTTTTGGCGCTTGTGTCCAGTGCGACCAAGCGTTTGCTTGGCTAAAGTCGGAGTCTGCTTTTTCGACCATCAGACACAGGTAGCGCCATGATTCCCAGGACCCTATTCAGCTCCGACCATGAACTGTTTCGCGACAGCGTGCGCAAGTTTCTCGAGCAGGAAGCTGTGCCTCATCACCATCAGTGGGAAAAGGACGGGCATATCGATCGCACGCTATGGAACAAGGCAGGCGAGGCGGGAATGTTGTGTTCGCATATCCCCGAAGAGTACGGCGGCATGGCGGCCGACTTTCTCTACAGCACCGTGGTGATCGAAGAGATCGGGCGCCTGGGGCTGACCGGCATCGGTTTCTCGCTGCATTCGGACATCGTCGCGCCCTACATCCTGCATTACGGCAGCGAGGCGCAGAAGCAGCACTACCTGCCCAAGCTGGTCAGCGGTGAAATGGTCGCGGCCATCGCCATGACCGAACCGGGCGCCGGCTCCGACCTGCAGGGCGTGAAAACCACCGCCGTGCTCGATGGCGACGAATACGTGATCAATGGCTCGAAGACCTTCATCACCAATGGTTGGCTGGCCGATCTGGTGATCGTGGTGGCCAAGACCGATCCCAAGGCGGGTGCCAAGGGCACCAGCCTGTTCCTGGTCGAGGCCAATACCCCCGGATTTTCCAAGGGCAAGCGCCTGGAAAAGGTCGGCATGAAGGCGCAGGACACCTCCGAGCTGTTCTTCCAGGACGTGCGCGTGCCCAAAGAAAATCTGCTGGGGCAGCCCGGGATGGGCTTCGCCTACCTGATGCAGGAGTTGCCGCAGGAGCGTCTGACCGTGGGCATCGGTGCCCTGGCTTCGGCCGAAGCGGCGCTGCAGTGGACGCTCGACTACACCCGCGAGCGCAAGGCCTTTGGCAAGGCCGTGGCGGATTTCCAGAACACCCGCTTCAAACTGGCCGAGATGGCGACGGAGATTCAGGTCGGTCGGGTGTTCATCGACCGCTGCCTGGCGCTGCACCTGCAAGGCAAGCTGGATGTGCCGACGGCGGCGATGCTCAAGTACTGGAGCACCGATCTGCAGTGCAGGGTGCTCGACGAGTGCGTGCAGCTGCATGGCGGCTACGGCTACATGTGGGAATATCCGGTGGCGCGGGCCTGGGCCGATGCGCGGGTGCAACGCATCTACGCCGGCACCAACGAGATCATGAAGGAGATCATCGCTCGTTCGCTGGTCTGAGGGCGGCTGATGGCAAGAAAAAGCCCGGCATTGCCGTAATGCTGTTCACATAAGCAATGGTCGGACGCGATTAGTCCCCTCGCCCCTTTGGGGAGAGGGTTAGGGAGAGGGGAAAACTGGCAGTTTTGCGGTGTTTTCAGCCCTCTCCCCCAGCCCCTCTCCCATAAATGGGAGAGGGGAGTCAAGCGTGTGCAACCTTAAGTGAACAGCATTCCGGCATTGCCGGGCTTTCTCGTTGCGTGGCGGGTCAAGGGGCCGGGTTGGGCTGCCCCTTGTGGATCGCTTCGATACCCGCGAGCACTTCCTCGGAGAGCTTCAGCTCGGCGCTGGCCAGGTTGCTGTCCAGTTGCTCCAGGCTAGTGGCGCCGATGATGTTGCTGGTCACGAAAGGCTGCGCGGTGACGAAGGCCAGGGCCATCTGCGCGGGATCCAGGCCGTGTTCGCGGGCCAGGGCCACGTAGCGTGAACAGGCTGCTTCGGCCTGCGGGTTGGTGTAGCGGACGAAGCGGCTGAACAGGCTGATGCGTGCGCCAGCCGGACGGGCACCACCTTCGTATTTGCCGCTGAGCATGCCGAAGGCCAGCGGTGAGTAGGCCAGCAGGCCACACTGCTCGCGAATCGCCACTTCCGCCAGGCCCACTTCGAAGCTGCGGTTGAGCAGGTTGTAAGGGTTCTGGATCGACACGGCGCGCGGCCAGCTACGGCTTTCGGCCAGCTGCAGGAATTTCATGGTGCCCCACGGGGTTTCGTTGGACAGGCCGATATGGCGGATCTTGCCGGCCTTGACCTGCTCGTCGAGCACTTCCAGGGTTTCTTCCAGCGGCGTGAACTCAACGTCCTGGTGCTTGTAGTCGAGCTGGCCAAAGAAGTTGGTCGGGCGTTCCGGCCAGTGCAGTTGGTACAGGTCGATCCAGTCGGTTTGCAGGCGTTTGAGGCTGGCATCCAGGGCGGCGACGATGTGCTGGCGATTGAATTTCAGCTGGCCGTCGCGGATGTGGCTGATGCCGTTGCCGGGGCCGGCGATCTTGCTGGCCAGAATCCAGTCGACGCGGTCGCCACGCTGCTTGAAATAGCTGCCGATGATCTGCTCGGTCTTGCTGTAGGTTTCGGTGCGCGGCGGCACCGGGTACATCTCGGCGGTATCGATGAAGTTGATGCCGCTGGCCTTGGCTCGTTCGATCTGAGCATGGCCTTCGCTCTCGCTGTTCTGCTCGCCCCAGGTCATGGTGCCCAGGCACAGTGCGCTGACATTGAGATCGGTTAGGCCCAGCTTGCGGTATTCCATGGAGTACTCCCTTGGCAAAAGAGTCATACAAGCAGGTTGAATTTTTTTTCGCAATCAGGATAATCCGGCACCTCTTTCTGCGGTGGAAGTGATGCGCCGCCCGCCGAAGAATCTTGCCGTATTGTGGACGCGCTGACCCGAGCCCCCGATAGCGTCCGTATGCGGCTGCCTTTGACTTGTCAAAGTACGCACTATCCAGTAAGATCCGCCGTCTATTTTTGCTGGGCGGCCCCTGAGGCTATAAAGAATGAAAACTTTTACTGCTAAACCGGAAACAGTAAAACGCGACTGGTTCGTCGTTGATGCTGCTGGCAAGACCCTGGGTCGTCTGGCCACCGAAATCGCGAGCCGTCTGCGTGGCAAGCACAAGCCTGAGTACACCCCGCACGTTGATACCGGCGACTATATCGTCGTGATCAATGCCGAGCAGGTGCGTGTAACTGGTGCCAAAGCCAGCGACAAGAAGTACTACTCCCACTCCGGTTTCCCGGGCGGCATCAAAGAGATCAACTTCGAGAAGCTGATCGCTCGTGCTCCTGAGCGCGTGATCGAGACTGCGGTCAAAGGCATGCTGCCGAAGAACCCGCTGGGTCGCGACATGTACCGTAAGCTGAAGGTGTACAAGGGTGCAGTTCACCCGCACACTGCTCAGCAGCCCCAAGAACTGAAGATTTAACGGAATAGTTCATTATGTCGGCGACTCAAAACTACGGCACTGGCCGTCGCAAGACCGCAACCGCGCGCGTTTTCCTGCGCCCGGGTACTGGTAACATCTCGATCAACAATCGCACCCTGGATACCTTCTTCGGTCGCGAAACTGCTCGCATGGTCGTGCGTCAGCCGCTGGAGCTGACCGAGACCGTCGAGAAGTTCGACATCTTCGTCACCGTTGCTGGTGGTGGTGTCAGTGGTCAAGCTGGTGCCATCCGTCACGGCATCACTCGCGCTCTGATCGAGTACGACGAAACCCTGCGCAGCCCGCTGCGTAAAGCCGGTTACGTCACTCGCGACGCCCGTGAAGTCGAGCGTAAGAAAGTCGGTCTGCGTAAAGCGCGTAAGCGTCCGCAGTACTCGAAGCGTTAATCGCGACTACGCTTGCCAAAGCGCCCAGTTTCCTTACGGAGCTGGGCGTTTTTTATGGGCGTGGCAAAGTGCTGCGACAACGTGCCGCAGACGCGCAAGCTGCACGTGTCAAGGCTTTCGCCAGTCTCTTCGAGGGTAATTACCTTGTCAGAAAAGGGGCTTTTCTTTACCATTTGGCGAATTTTTTGCGCGGCCCGATTTTTACTTAGTAGAGGCCTGAACAACAGGCCACAAAGCTGATGGGAGACGACTGAATGAGCAATGACGGCGTGAATGCAGGCCGGCGTCGCTTCCTGGTTGCAGCCACCTCCGTGGTGGGTGCAGCAGGGGCGGTAGGTGCTGCGACTCCGTTCGTGGGGTCATGGTTCCCCAGTGCCAGGGCCAAGGCGGCCGGTGCACCGGTGAAGGTGAACGTCAGCAAGATCGAAGCAGGTCAGCAGATGGTTGCTGAGTGGCGCGGTCAGCCGGTGTTCATCGTGCGCCGTACTGAGGAAATTCTTGCCAATCTGGCCAAGATCGAAGGTAGTGTTGCCGATCCTGAGTCTGCTGCCTCGGTGCAGCCGGAGTACGTGGACAAGAAAACTCGCTCGATCAAGCCCGAGTTGCTGGTACTGGTAGGCCTGTGTACCCACCTGGGTTGTGCGCCGTCCTTCCGTCCGGAAGTGGCGCCTGCCGATCTGGGGCCGGACTGGGTAGGTGGCTACTTCTGCCCTTGCCACGGTTCGCGCTACGACATGGCAGGGCGTGTCTACAAGGCCCAGCCGGCGCCGCTGAACCTGCCAGTGCCGCCGCACACCTACGAGACGGATGATGTGATCATCATCGGTGTGGACCAGGAGAACGCCTGATGAGCAAATTCATGGAATGGGTGGATGCGCGCTTCCCCGCCACCAAGATGTGGGAAGACCATCTCTCCAAGTACTACGCCCCGAAGAACTTCAACTTCTTCTATTTCTTCGGCTCGCTGGCTCTGCTGGTGCTGGTCAACCAGATCGTTACCGGTATCTGGCTGACCATGAGCTTCGAGCCTTCGGCTGAAGGCGCGTTCGCCTCCGTCGAATACATCATGCGTGACGTCGAGTACGGCTGGATCCTGCGCTACCTGCACTCCACCGGCGCCTCTGCGTTCTTCGTGGTGGTCTACCTGCACATGTTCCGCGGTCTGCTCTACGGCTCCTATCAGAAGCCGCGCGAACTGGTGTGGATCTTCGGCATGCTGATCTACCTGGTGCTGATGGCCGAAGCCTTCATGGGCTACCTGTTGCCGTGGGGCCAGATGTCCTACTGGGGTGCCCAGGTGATCATCTCGCTGTTCGGTGCCATTCCGGTCATCGGTGATGACCTGACCCAGTGGATCCGTGGTGACTACCTGATCTCCGGTATCACCCTGAACCGCTTCTTCGCCCTGCACGTGATCGCCCTGCCGATCGTTCTGCTCGGCCTGGTCGTGCTGCACATCCTGGCGCTGCATGAAGTCGGCTCGAACAACCCTGATGGCGTCGATATCAAGAAGTACAAGGACGAAAACGGCGTACCGCTGGACGGTATCGCGTTCCATCCGTACTACACCGTGAAAGACATCGTCGGTGTCGTGGTGTTCCTGTTCGTGTTCTGCTTCGTGGTGTTCTTCTTCCCGGAAATGGGCGGTTACTTCCTCGAGAAGCCGAACTTCGAAGCGGCCAACCCGTTCAAGACACCTGATCACATTGCCCCGGTTTGGTACTTCACCCCGTTTTACGCGATTCTGCGTGCGGTGCCGGACAAGCTGCTGGGCGTCGTGGCCATGGGGGCTGCCATCGCCGTGCTGTTTGTGCTGCCGTGGCTCGACCGTAGCCCGGTCAGGTCGATGCGCTACAAGGGTTGGATGAGCAAGATCTGGCTGGTGATCTTCTGTATCTCCTTCGTCATCTTGGGTGTGCTGGGTGTGCTGGCGCCGACCCCGGGTCGTACCTTGCTGTCGCAGGTGTGCACCTTCCTGTACTTCGCGTACTTCATTCTGATGCCGTTCTACACCAGGATGGAGAAGACCAAACCGGTTCCGGAAAGGGTGACTGGCTGATGAAAAAGCTCTTTGCTGCATTTGTTTTCGCTGCGCTGCCGGCTCTGGCCATGGGCGCTGTGAGCAATTATCCGCTGGATAAAGTGGACATCGATCTACGCGACAAGGCTGCTCTGCAGGACGGCGCGCGTACCTTCGCCAACTACTGCATGGGCTGCCATGCTGCCCAGTACCAGCGTTACGAGCGCGTTGCCGATGACCTCGGCATCCCGCACGAAATCATGCTCGACAATCTGGTGTTCAACGACGCCAAGATTGGCGATCACATGAAGATCGGCATGCGTCCTGACGACGCCAAGGCCTGGTTCGGTGCGGCTCCGCCCGATCTGACCCTGGTTGCTCGTGTGCGTGGTAACGACTGGCTGTATACCTATCTGCGTACCTTCTACGATGATCCTTCGCGTCCGCTGGGGGCCAACAACAAGGTCTTCCCCAACGTGGGTATGCCGAACGTGCTGGTCGCTCTGCAGGGTAAGCAGGTTATCGGCTGCAAGCAGGTCCAGGTGGTGGAGAACGGCAAGAAGCAGTTCGATCCGCTCACTGGCACGCCGATCACGCATGAAGCCTGTGATCAGCTGACCATCGAACCGAACACCGGCACGCTGAGCGAGGCCGAGTTCGACGAGAAGATCAAGAACCTGGTGACCTTCCTGGCCTACTCGGCCAACCCGGTCAAGCTGAAGTCCCAGCGCATCGGCACCTACGTGCTGCTGTACCTGGCGTTCTTCTTCGTGTTCGCCTACCTGCTCAAGCGTGAGTACTGGAAGGACGTTCACTAAGTCGTCAACGCTGCTGCAACCTGCGCGCCCTGAGGGGCGCGCAGGTGCTTCAGGCCTGCCATTTCCGGCGATTGCCCTGAGCGTCGTCGTCTGTGACGAAAGAATTGCTCCGGCAATTTTTCCTGTTTCCGGATAATCAAAAAAGCGAGGAGGATCGCCATGGCGGTGACCAACCGGTTGACCTGCTACTCCGACCCCGCCGACCACTATTCCCATCGCGTGCGTCTGGTGCTCGCCGAGAAAGGTGTCAGCGTCGAGATCGTCGATGTCGAGCAGGGGCGTTGTCCGCCCAAGCTGGCCGAAGCCAATCCCTATGGCAGCGTGCCGACGCTGGTTGATCGCGATCTGGCGTTGTACGAATCGACCGTGGTCATGGAGTACCTGGATGAGCGCTATCCGCATCCGCCCCTGTTGCCCGTGTATCCGGTGGCGCGTGCCAACAGCCGTCTGCTGATGCACCGTATTCAGCGTGACTGGTGCGCGCTGGTTGATCGCATACTCGACAAGCGCAGCAAGGAAGCCGAGCGTCAGCTGGCGCGCAAGGAGCTGCGCGAAAGCCTGACGGGTGTGTCGCCGCTGTTCGCTGACAAGGCATTCTTTCTCAGCGATGAATTGAGCCTGGTCGATTGCTGTCTATTGCCCATACTCTGGCGTTTGCCGGTATTGGCTATCGAGCTGCCGCGTCCGGCCAAGCCCCTGATCGACTACATGGAACGCCAGTTCGCCCGAGAGGCCTTTCAGGCCAGTCTTTCCGCTGCCGAGCGCGCGATGCGCTGAGAAGGAGGAAGTCATGAATTCCAGTCGTCCCTACCTGGTGCGTGCCCTTTACGAATGGATCGTCGACAACGACTGCACCCCGCATTTGCTGGTCAATGCCGAGTATCCCGGGGTGCAGGTGCCGCCGGGTTTCGCCAGTGACGGCCAGATCGTGCTCAATACCTCGCCCAGCGCCGTGCGTCACCTGCATATGGATAACCAGGCGGTGAGCTTCGAAGGGCGCTTCGGTGGCGTCGCGCACAGCCTGTACATTCCGGTCGCGGCTATCCTGGCGATCTACGCGCGGGAAAATGGCCAGGGCATGGTTTTTGACATGGAGCCTTCCGTGGCCAGCGGCCCTGAAGAACCGGGGCCGGATGATGACGGGCCTGGCGGCGGTGAGTCGTCGCGACCCAGCGGTCGGCCGAGTCTGAAAGTGGTCAAATAGGCATCGGCAGCAGCACAAAAGAAAACGGGCGCCCAGGGCGCCCGTTTTGCTTATAGCTTGTGGCTTAGTTCGTGTATTCGAACAGGCGTATGACCTTCTGTACCCCCGATACACTCTGTACCACGCGAGTGGCAGCGTTGGCTTCCTCGCGGGTGACCAGGCCGAGCAGGTAGACGATACCGTTTTCGGTGACGACCTTGATCCGTGCGCTCGGTACGCTGCTATCGGCAATCATCTGTGTCTTGATCTTGGTGGTCAGTAGCGAGTCGTTGCTGCGTGCCAGCAGGGACGCCGGCCGTTGCACCTGCAGTTCGTTGTAGACCTTCTTTACGCCCTGTACCGCGCGCGCGGTTTGCGCCGCGAGATCCTTGAGCTCGCTGCGCGGGGTCTGTCCGGCGAGCAGGATCACACCGTTATAGCTGGTGACCACGATGCGCGAAGTCGGGCTGGACAGGTCGGCGTGCGCATTACTGATGCGCGACGCAACCTCCGGGCCAAGGAACTGGTCATCGATCTTGTTGCCGATGCTGCGGCTGCCGCAGCCTGCCAGAGTCAGGGTAACGGCCAGGGCGGCCAGAATCAGGGCGGAACGCTTCATTCTTCACTCCCAAACAATTGACTGTCGATCAGGTCGCACAGGCAGTGGATGGTCAGCAGGTGGACCTCCTGAATGCGTGCGGTAACTTTGGCTGGAACGCGGATCTCGACATCTTCCGGTAGCAGCAGCGAGGCCATGCCGCCGCCGTCACGGCCGCTGAGGGCGACGACGGTCATCTCGCGATCATGTGCAGCCTGAATGGCCTGGATGACATTCGCTGAGTTGCCGCTGGTGGAAATGGCCAGTAGCACGTCGCCAGGCTGGCCCAGTGCGCGGATCTGCTTGGAGAAGATTTCGTTGTAGCTGTAGTCGTTGGCAATCGAGGTAATGGTCGAGCTGTCGGTGGTCAGGGCGATGGCCGGCAGGCTCGGGCGCTCGCGCTCGAAGCGGTTGAGCAGTTCGGAGGAGAAGTGCTGGGCATCCCCGGCAGAGCCACCGTTGCCGCAGGAAAGAATCTTGCCCTCGTTGAGCAGAGCCTGCACCATCACCAGGCTGGCGTGCTCGATGTAGGGGGCCAGAACTTCCATGGCCTGCTGCTTGGTGTCGATGCTGGCTTGGAACAGCTGGTGGATTCGGGATTGCATGTCCATCGGTTAAACCTTGAATGTACGGCCGTCAGGCATCGAAGGCGTTCTTGATCCAGTCGAGGCGAGCGTCGCCGTCAGTGCTGATGGCGACCACATCGAAGCGGCAGGGGTGGCGGGTCCAGCGCGAGTGCTGCTGGAGGAAGAGCTCGGCGGCGATCACCAGCTTGCCACGCTTGCGTGCATCGATGCTCTCCAGGGCACCGCCCCAGGCGCTGTGGCGACGGGCGCGGACTTCGACGAATACTACTGTATCGCCGTCGAGCATGACCAGATCGAGCTCGCCACGGCGACAGCTCCAGTTCTGTTCGATCAGGCGCAGGCCGTTACGTTCCAGATGCTGGCGAGCCGCCTGTTCGGCGGCTCGCCCCAGATCGTTGTGTGCGCTCAATTGATGCTGTCAGGAAGGCGCTGAACCTGGCCGCCACGGAACTCGGCCCAGGGCAGCTGGCGCTCGATCCGCTGTGTGGCATTGAGGCTGAGGCTGCCCGACAGGCCGTCGATGCGCGAGTCCGGCAGGGCCTTGAGCTGGCCCAGGCGTGGCGCCAGGCGGTAGGCGTCGACTCCCATGGCATACAGACGGCCGAGGCTGCCGCCGGCCTGCGGCCACTGATTGCTGACTTCCTGGCGCAATGGCGCGTGGGCATCCAGCAGCCAGGGCGTTTCGCAGAAGCGGATGCCTTCCAGGTCCTGATACTGGGCCTGGCTATGGGCGCCGGTGAACAGGTGCGAGGTGGCGTAGACCGGCACGTCGCCGGCGTACTGGAAGGCCAGGGTCGGCTTGATCTGCTGGGCCTGTTGCGGGGTGGCCGCAAGGAAGATGAAGTCGATGTCCTGACGGCGCGCCGGTTGGGCATCCAGGCTGGTGCCCAGGGTGTTTTGCAGGCGGCGCGCGCGGGCCTCGCTTTCGCGCAGTTGGAACAAGTCGGCGATCTGCCGCGCCAGCTCCACCGGCTGGTCGACATGTTCGGCCGCGATCAGGGTGCCGCCCTGGGCCTGCCAGCTCTGACGGAAGGCATCCAGTACGCGGTCGCCCCAGTCGCCACGCGGCACCAGGGCCACGGCGCGGCGCATGCCGTCATTCCAGGCGCGGCGAGCCACTTCGCGGGCTTCATCCTCGGCGGCCAGGCCGAACTGGAACAGTTGCGCCGGGCCTTCCTGACCTGCGTCGCTGTAATTCAGGGCGAGGGTGGTGATTGGCAGTTGCTCGCGGTCGCTGAGCTGCTTGACCAGTGGTTTCTCCAGCGGCCCGACCACCAGCTGTACGCCATCGGCCTGTGCCTGTTGGTAGAAAGCATCCAGCGAGCCAATCCGGGAGCTGTCGTAGAGCTTGATTTCCGGTGGGTTCTGCCCGGCCTGCTGAGCTTCGTAGTGAGCGGCGAGGAAGCCGTCACGCAGGGCACGGGCAACGCTGGCCAGCTGACCTTCCTGGGGGAGCAGCAGGGCGACGCGGGTCAGCGGCTGGCTGGCCAGTTCGCGCAGTTTTCCCAGTGCCTCCGGCAGTTGTTCGGCGGCCGGATGCTGCGGATTTTGCGCAATCCATTGATCGATGGCGGCCTGCTGCTGTTCGAGTGTGGCGCTGCTTTTGGTCCGGCGGGCCAAATCCAGCCAGCCGGCCAGGTCGCTGTCGGCGCCTGCCGAGGTTTGCGCGGGCAGGCTGGATACCAGTGCCCAGATGTTTTCGTGGTTGTCGGCCGCGACCTGGCCGCTCAGCAGTGGGGCGATGAATACGCGCTCGCGTGCGGCGGCGAGGGTCTGACCATCGGCCTCCAGGGCGCGCGCGCGGACCAGTTGGGTGCGAATCTGTTGCTCGATCGGCAGCTCAGCCAGGCGTTCGAAGCTGGGGTGCTGCAGGGCCTTCAGGGCGCTCTTGGGTTGCTTGCGGGCCATTGCCAGCTCGGCCTTCAGGGTGCTGGCGAAGATCTGTTGGGCGGGTTGCAGGCTGGCAATGTCGATCTGCTCGAGAATGCGGGTGGCGCGGGCCACATCGTTCTGCTGATAGCTCTGGTCGGCAGCGGACAGGCGCAGCAGGGCAGCCTGCTCCGGCTTGCTCTCGTCAGCTTGCTGGAGCATCTGCTCGATGCTGGCTTGTGGCGTGCGCGGCAGTTGGCCCAGGTTGTTGGAGGGCGAGCTGGCGCAGGCGGCGAGCAGGCCGGCCAGGAAAAGAGCAGAAAGAGGGCGCAGGCTAGCGATCATCGGGTCATCCTGATACTTGAGCAAAACGAGCGGCGATTGTACCCAAGGGGCGACATCCGTGCGATGGCGCTGGGGCGGAACCGGCTAGAATGAGCGCTCTTTCAATTAACGAGGTGTTTCCAGTGAGTCAGCCCGCCGTCGCAAGTGTCCAGCCAGGCAGCCTTTATGTGGTCGCCACGCCCATTGGCAACCTGGATGACATCAGCGCGCGGGCCTTGCGGATTCTGCGCGAGGTGGCGCTGATCGCCGCTGAAGACACCCGGCATTCGGCGCGACTGCTGCAGCACTTTGGCATCCAGACGCCGCTGGCTGCCTGTCACGAACACAATGAGCGCGATCAGGGCGGGCGCTTTCTGGCGCGCCTTCAGGCCGGAGAGGATGTTGCGCTGATTTCCGATGCGGGCACGCCGCTGATTTCCGACCCGGGTTACCACCTGGTGCGCCAGGCGCGTGCGGCCGGCTTCGCCGTGGTGCCGGTGCCGGGGGCCTGCGCACTGATCGCGGCGCTCTCGGCTGCTGGCTTGCCATCGGATCGATTCATCTTCGAAGGTTTTCTGCCGGCCAAGGCGGCGGGGCGCCGTGCGCGTCTGGAGCAGGTGCGCGAAGAGCCGCGCACGCTGATTTTCTACGAAGCGCCGCACCGGATTCTCGAATGCCTGCAGGACATGCGCGAAGTCTTTGGCGATGATCGCCCTGCCTTGTTGGCGCGTGAGCTGACCAAGACCTTCGAGACCCTGCAAGGGTTACCGTTGGCCGAGCTGTGCGAGTGGGTCGCGGCAGACAGTAATCAGCAGCGCGGCGAGTGCGTGGTGCTGGTGGCAGGCTGGCAGGCGCCGGAAGGTGAGGAGGCGGTCAGCGCCGAGGCGTTGCGCGTACTCGATCTGTTGCTGTCGGAAATGCCGCTCAGGCGTGCGGCAGCCTTGGCTGCAGAGATCACCGGGGTGCGCAAGAATGTGCTTTATCAGGTGGCTCTGGAACGCAAGGGATGAGGTTGTCGCAGGAGCGAGCCCTGCAGAGGGCGCGCTAGGCTAATGCCAGCCAGTTAAGCGTCGGCGCTGTCAGTGCGTAGGAGCGGCGCCTCGCCGCGAACCAGGGCGATGCGAAATTGACAAGCTTCGCCCCGGGGCGGGGCTCTTACGAAAGGCCGCTTTGGTGGCCTTATCTGATCGGCATTAGGCGCGTCAGGCTGCTTTTTCTTGCCGCCGGTAGCTTGCGGCTTGCGGCTTTGTTAACCTTGCTGGCGGAGAGTCGATCGGACAGTCGCTGCCTTCGCAAGAAGGGGGAGGAAAGTCCGGGCTCCATAGGGCGGAGTGCCAGGTAACGCCTGGGAGGCGTGAGCCTACGGAAAGTGCCACAGAAAATAACCGCCTAAGCGTTTCGGCGCCGGTAAGGGTGAAAAGGTGCGGTAAGAGCGCACCGCACGGCTGGCAACAGTCCGTGGCTAGGTAAACCCCACTCGGAGCAAGACCAAATAGGGTTCCATCGGCGTGGCCCGCGCTGGAACCGGGTAGGTTGCTAAAGGCGTGCAGTGATGTACGTCGTAGAGGAATGACTGTCCTCGACAGAACCCGGCTTACAGATCGACTCTCCTCCTTTTTTCCTCGCTATACCCTTCTATTCCCCGCTCGTCTGATACCAAAAAAATCTTACTCTTAACAAATCACTTTAAGTTCGGATTTCAGCTCGCTGCAATGGCTCGAATTTGTCCGATGAAAGTCGCCCCAGACATCTCTTTTCCCCTCGCTTTTGTGCGCTAAATCTCCGTCCTGTAAGGGTTTTTCCCTTTCCGAGCGCCTTGACGGTGGGGCGCATGCGTTTCTATAGTGTGCGCAAGTGGTAAGAAGTGGCACAAAGTGGGTTTTTTTGGGCATGGAAAGCTAATTACAGGGGAAGCGCAGCCGTGTTTCGCGGAGCTAACGCCATCAGTCTCGACGCCAAAGGGCGCCTCGCGATGCCGAGTCGGTATCGTGACGAGCTCGTTGCGCGTTGCAGTGGCCAGCTCATCGTGACCATCGACGCCGTCGACCCCTGTCTTTGCGTTTACCCCCTGGCCGAGTGGGAACTGATCGAGAACAAGCTGCGTGAGCTGGCCTCCTTTCGTGAAGAGAACCGCCGCCTGCAGCGTCTGCTGATCGGTAATGCCGTCGATCTCGAGCTGGACGCCAGTGGCCGCTTTCTGGTGCCGCCGCGTTTGCGCGAATACGCCAAGCTGGACAAGCGAGCGATGCTCGTCGGTCAGCTGAACAAGTTTCAACTCTGGGATGAAGATTCCTGGAATGCCGTAGCCGAAGCCGACCTCGCTGCCATCAAGCAGCCCGGCGCCCTTTCCGATGACCTGCGTGACCTGATCCTGTGACCATGACCGATAGCAACTTGCGCCATATCACCGTGCTGCTCGACGAAGCCGTCGAGGGGCTGGCTGTGCGCGGTGATGGTCGTTATATGGACGGCACCTTCGGGCGTGGCGGACACAGTCGGCTGATCCTGCAGAAACTCGGGCCAGATGGGCGGCTCTTGGGGTTCGACAAGGATCCCCTGGCGATAGCCACCGGGGAAGCATTGGCGGCCGAAGACGGCCGCTTTGTCGTTGTGCAGCGCAGTTTTGCGGAACTTGGCGATGAGGCTGTTGTCCGCGGTATTTCCGGTCAGGTCGCCGGCATTCTGCTGGATCTTGGTGTGTCCTCGCCGCAACTGGACGACCCCGAGCGTGGCTTCAGCTTCCTCAATGACGGCCCGCTGGACATGCGCATGAATCCTGATGCCGGCGTGAGTGCCGCTGACTGGATTGCCTCGGCGGACGAAGATGAAATCGCCCGGGTGATGAAGGATTACGGCGAAGAGCGTTTCGCCAAGCGTATGGCGCGCGCCGTGGTGCAGCGCCGTGCCGAGCAGCCTTTTACTCGCACCGCTGATCTGGCCAAGGTGCTGACCGAGGCCAACCCGGCCTGGGAAAAGGGTAAGAATCCGGCGACCCGTGCTTTCCAGGGTATTCGCATCTTTATCAATAACGAGCTGGGTGATCTCGAGCGCGGCCTCGAAGCGGCGCTGGAAACGCTGGAAGTCGGTGGCCGCCTGGTAGTGATCAGCTTCCACTCGCTGGAAGACCGTATCGTCAAACAGTTCATGAAGCGTCAGGCCAAGGGCGAGGCGGACAAGCTGCCACGTGACCTGCCGATCATCCCGAAAGCCTTCGAGCCGCGCCTGAAGCTGATTGGCAAGCCGGTCTACGCTGGCGACGCCGAACTCAAGGCCAATCCGCGCTCGCGCAGCGCGGTGATGCGCATCGCGGAGAAGTTGCGGTGAGCCGTCGGCTGATCAAATCCATGCCCAGCGGCAGCTTTCTGATGCTGCTGCTGTTTATTGCCATTCTGGTTTCTGCGCTGGCGGTGTCCTACAGCGCGCACTGGAACCGTCAGCTGCTCAATGAGCTGTACGGCGAGCTGAGCGTGCGCGACAAGGCGCAGGCCGAGTGGGGTCGGTTGATTCTCGAGCAGAGCACCTGGACCGCGCACAATCGCATCGAAGCGTTGGCCAGCGAACAGCTGAAGATGCACATCCCCGACCCGGCCGCCGTGCGCATGGTGCGTCCATGATCGGCCTCGAAGGCGCACTCTATCCCTGGCGCTTCCGCCTGGTGCTGGTGCTGCTGGCGCTGATGGTCGGCGCCATTGCCTGGCGCATGCTCGATCTGCAGGTGCTCGACCATGACTTCCTCAAGGCCCACGGTGATGCGCGCAGCGTGCGGCATATCCCGATTCCTGCGCACCGTGGCCTGATCACCGACCGCAATGGCGAGCCGCTGGCCGTCAGCACGCCGGTCACTACGCTGTGGGCCAATGGCAAGGAGCTGCAGGCGGGGCGTCAGCAGTGGCCGGCACTGGCTGCGGCGCTCGGCCAGGATCCCGCTAGCTTCGCCGCCCGCCTGGAGCAGAACAAGGAACGCGAGTTCATGTATCTGGTGCGTGGTCTGACCCCCGACAAGGGGCAGAGCGTGCTGGATCTCAAGGTACCGGGCGTTTATGCCATCGAAGAATTCCGTCGTTTCTATCCGGCCGGCGAAGTGGCGGCCCATGTGGTGGGCTTCACCGACATCGACGACCGCGGTCGCGAAGGTATGGAGCTGGCCTATGAAGACTGGCTGGCCGGCGTGCCGGGCAAGCGCCAGGTGCTCAAGGATCGGCGTGGCAAGCTGATCAAGGATGTACAGGTTGCGCAGAACGCCAAGGCCGGCAAGGCCTTGGCGTTGTCCATTGATCTGCGCCTGCAGTACCTGGCCCATCGCGAGCTGCGCAATGCGCTGCTGGAGAACGATGCCAAGGCCGGCAGCCTGGTGATGGTCGACGTGAAGACCGGCGAGGTGCTGGCGATGGTCAACCATCCCACCTACAACCCGAACAACCGTCGCAGCCTGACCCCGGCGGCCATGCGCAACCGTGCCATGATCGACGTATTCGAGCCGGGCTCGACCATCAAGCCGCTGTCGATGGCCGCTGCGCTGGAGACCGGACGCTGGAAGCCCAGCGATATCGTTCAGGTCGGCAACGGTACGCTGCAGATTGGCCGTTACAGCATTCGCGACGTATCCCGTACGCAAGGTCCCGCGCTGGATCTGACCGGCATTCTGATCAACTCCAGCAACGTCGGCATGAGCAAGATTGCTTTCGACGTAGGCGGAGAGAGCATCTACCACGTCCTGAGCAATCTGGGCTTCGGGCGTGACACCGGTCTCGGTTTCCCGGGCGAGCGGGTTGGCAATCTGCCCAACCATCGTCAGTGGCGACAGGCGGAAACCGCCACGCTGTCCTACGGCTACGGCCTCTCGGTGACTGCCGTGCAGCTGGCGCATGCCTATGCGGCGCTGGCCAATGGCGGCGGCATGACGCCGCTGTCGATGATTCGTGTGGACGGCAAGCCAGGCGCCATGCAGGTCATGTCGGCCGATGTAGCCAAGACCCTGCAGGGCATGTTGCAGCAGGTGGTCGAGGCGCCGCGCGGGGTGTTCCGCGCCCAGGTGCCGGGTTACCACGTCGCCGGCAAGAGTGGCACCGCGCGCAAGACCAATGCTGGCGCCAAGGGCTACCAGACCAACTCCTATCGCTCGCTGTTCGCCGGCTTCGCCCCGGCGCAGGATCCGCGTATCGCGCTGGTGGTGGTGATCGACGAGCCAGGCAAGGGGGCCTACTACGGCGGCCTGATTTCCGCACCGGTGTTCAGCCGGGTGATGGCCGGCTCGCTGCGTTTGATGAACATTGCGCCTGACAATCTGCCGCCGCCCGAGCAGAAGATGGCCGCCGTTGGCCAGGGAGGGCGTAACTGATGCCCATGCCGCTCAATCAACTGTTGCCCGCTGCCGAGAGCGGTGTACTGATTCGGGAGCTGACTCTGGACAGCCGCAAGGTGCGTCCGGGTGATCTGTTCCTGGCCGTGCCGGGTACCCAGCAGGATGGTCGCGTACATATCGCCGATGCCGTGGCCCGTGGCGCTGCGGCGGTGGCCTTTGAGGCCGAAGGCGCTGCAGCCATGCATGCGGAGAGTGCTGTGCTGGTTCCGGTCAAGGGGCTGGCCGGCCAGCTTTCAGCCATTGCCGGGCGCTTCTACGGTGAGCCAAGCCGCGCGATGCATCTGATCGGTGTCACCGGCACCAACGGCAAGACCAGTGTCAGCCAGTTACTGGCGCAGGCACTGGATCTGCTCGGCCAGCGCTGCGGTATCGTCGGCACATTGGGTAATGGCTTCCACGGTGCCCTGGAGCAGGGCAAGCACACCACGCCTGATCCGGTCGGGGTGCAGGCCACCCTGGCCTCGCTCAAGCAGGCCGGTGCGCGCGCCGTGGCCATGGAGGTGTCCTCCCATGGCTTGGATCAGGGGCGTGTCGCCGCCCTGGAGTTCGACGTGGCGGTGTTCACTAACCTGTCGCGCGATCACCTCGATTACCACGGCAGCATGCAGGCCTATGGCGCAGCCAAGGCCAAGCTGTTCGCCTGGCCGAACCTGCGTTGCCGAGTGATCAACCTCGATGATGCCTTTGGTTGTGAGCTAGCCGCGCAAACGCACGAGTCACGCCTGATCGGCTATAGCCTCAGCGATGCCAGCGCCTTCGTTTATTGCAGCGAAGCACACTTCGACGATCACGGCGTGCGTGCACGCCTGGTAACACCGCGCGGCGAAGGCATGCTGCGCAGCAATCTGCTCGGTCGTTTCAACCTGAGCAACCTGCTGGCGGTGGTCGGCGCGCTGCTGGGGCTGGACTACGGCCTCGACGAGATTCTCAAGGTCTTGCCGCAACTGCAGGGGCCAGCGGGCCGCATGCAGCGTCTCGGTGGCGGCGACAAGCCACTGGTGGTGGTCGACTACGCGCACACCCCGGATGCGCTGGAGAAAGTGCTCGAAGCCATGCGTCCGCACGTCGAAGGGCGTCTGGTCTGCCTGTTCGGTTGCGGTGGTGATCGTGACCGCGGCAAGCGCCCGCTGATGGCCGCAGTTGCCGAGCGCCTGGCCGATGCGGTGTGGGTGACCGATGACAATCCGCGTACGGAAGAGCCGGCACAGATCGTTGCCGATATTCGCGCTGGTTTCAAAGCGCCGGAGCAGGTGCAGTTCATTCACGGCCGTGGCGATGCCATCGCGCGGCTGATTGCCCAGGCTGAAGCCGCCGATGTGCTGGTACTGGCTGGCAAGGGGCACGAGGATTATCAGGAAATCATGGGCGTGCGTCAGCCGTTCTCCGATCTGATCGAAGCGAACAAGGCCCTGGCGGCCTGGGAGGCAGCGCATGCTTAAGCCCTGGTTGCTCAGCGACGTCGCCACCGACCTGAACGCTCGCGTGATTGGCGGCGATGTAGCGTTCTCCGCCGTTGGCACCGACAGCCGCACCATCGCTGCGGGTCAGCTTTTCGTGGCACTGACCGGCCCGCGCTTCGACGGCCATGATTATCTGGCCGACGTCGCCGTCAAGGGTGCAGTCGCCGCGCTGGTCGAGCGTGAGGTGGCGAATGCAGCGTTGCCGCAATTGCTGGTGGCCGACACGCGTCTGGCGCTCGGTCAACTGGGTGCGCTGAACCGCCAGGCCTTTACCGGCCCGCTGGCTGCCGTGACCGGTTCCAGTGGCAAGACCAGCGTCAAGGAAATGCTCGCGTCCATTCTGCGTGCCGGCCTAGGCGGCGCAGTACTGGCCACTCGTGGCAATCTCAATAACGACCTTGGTGCGCCACTGACCCTGCTGGAGCTGGCGCCGCAGCATCGCGCCGGGGTGATCGAGCTGGGCGCCAACCATGTCGGCGAGATCGCCTACACCGTCAGCCTGACCCGGCCGCAGGTGGCGATCATCACCAATGCCGGCAATGCCCATGTGGGTGAGTTCGGCGGTCCGGAAAAGATCGTCGAGGCCAAGGGCGAGATTCTCGAAGGCCTGCCGAACGATGGCGTGGCCGTGCTCAATCTGGATGACAAGGCGTTCATCACCTGGCAGCGCCGCGCTGCCGGACGCAAGGTGCTGAGCTTTGCCTTGCGCGACACCCGCGCCGACTTCCACGGCAGCGATCTGGCCCGCGACAAGCGTGGCTGCCAGGGTTTCACCCTGCGTAGCCCGGTCGGTAGCGCGCGCATTCAGCTCAACCTGCTCGGTGAGCACAACGTCGCCAATGCCCTGGCGGCCTGCGCTGCCGCTCATGCGCTGGGCATATCGCTGGGTGCCATGGTCGAAGGCTTGCAAAATCTGCAACCGGTCAAGGGCCGTGCTGTCGCGCAACTGGCGCCAAATGGCGTGCGGGTGATCGATGACAGTTACAACGCCAACCCTGTAGCCATGTGCGCTGCGGTGGATATACTCGCCGGCTTTTCCGGGCGCACCGTTCTGGTGCTCGGAGACATGGGCGAGTTGGGCGAGTGGGCCGAGCAGGGCCATCGCGATGTCGGTCGGCATGCCGCTGGCAAAGTCGACGCACTGTATGCCGTTGGCCCGCTGATGCGCTTCGCAGTCGAGGAGTTTGGCGCCAAAGGGCGTCATTTCGCCGACCACGCCGAGCTGATCGAAACGCTTCGCGCCGAACAGGCCGGCAGCACACTACTAATCAAGGGTTCACGCAGCGCAGCCATGGACAAGGTCGTGGCAGCGCTGTGCGACGTAGCTGGGGAGAATCACTAAATGCTGCTGCTGCTGGCGGAGTACCTGCAACAGTTCCACAAGGGCTTCGCGGTCTTTCAGTACCTGACCCTGCGCGGCATCCTCGGCGTGCTGACCGCCCTGGCGCTGTCGCTGTGGCTCGGCCCGTGGATGATCCGCACCCTGCAGGTGCGTCAGATCGGCCAGGCCGTGCGCAACGATGGCCCGCAATCGCACCTGTCGAAGAAGGGCACGCCGACCATGGGCGGTGCGCTGATTCTGACCGCCATCGCCGTCAGCACCCTGCTCTGGGCTGATCTGTCCAACCGCTACGTGTGGGTGGTGCTGGCCGTGACTCTGCTGTTCGGTGCCATTGGCTGGGTCGATGACTACCGCAAGGTGATCGAGAAGAACTCGCGCGGCCTGCCGAGTCGCTGGAAATATTTCTGGCAGTCGGTGTTCGGCCTGGCGGCGGCCATCTTCCTTTATATGACGGCGCAGAGCCCGGTGGAGACCACCCTGATCGTGCCGTTGCTGAAAGACGTCGCCATTCCCCTGGGCATCGCCTTCGTGGTGCTGACCTACTTCGTCATCGTCGGCACCAGCAATGCGGTGAACCTCACTGACGGCCTCGACGGCCTGGCCATTCTGCCCACCGTCATGGTCGGCGGCGCGCTGGGTATCTTCTGTTACCTGTCGGGCAACGTGAACTTCGCCGAATACCTGCTGATTCCCTACGTGCCGGGCGCTGGCGAGCTGATCGTGTTCTGCGCCGCGCTGGTCGGTGCCGGCTTGGGCTTTCTGTGGTTCAACACCTACCCGGCGCAGGTGTTTATGGGTGACGTCGGCGCGCTGGCGCTCGGTGCCGCGCTGGGCACCATTGCGGTGATCGTTCGTCAGGAAATCGTTCTGTTCATCATGGGCGGCGTGTTCGTCATGGAAACCCTGTCGGTGATCATCCAGGTCGTCAGCTTCAAGCTGACCGGCAAGCGCGTGTTCCGCATGGCGCCGATCCACCACCATTTCGAACTCAGGGGCTGGCCTGAGCCGCGCGTGATCGTCCGTTTCTGGATCATCACCGTGATTCTCGTGCTGATCGGCCTGGCCACCCTGAAACTGAGGTAATAGAGCGTGTCATTGATTGCTTCCGACCAGTTCCGCATCGTTGTCGGCCTCGGCAAGAGCGGCATGTCCCTGGTGCGCTTCCTGGCGCAGCAGGGCGTGCGCTTTGCCGTGGCCGACACGCGAGCGAACCCGCCGGAGCTGGAGACGCTCAAGCGTGATTACCCGCAGGTGGAAGTACGTTGCGGCGAGCTGGACGTGGACTTCCTCTGCCGCGCCTCGGAACTGTACGTGAGCCCGGGCCTGGCCGTGGCCACTCCAGCGTTGGCCGCAGCGGCTGCACGCGGGGTGAAACTGTCTGGCGATATCGACCTGTTCGCCCGCCACGCCAAGGCACCGATCATCGCCATCACCGGCTCCAACGCCAAGAGCACCGTCACCACCCTGGTGGGTGAAATGGCCGCTGCCTCGGGCAAGCGCGTCGCCGTCGGCGGCAACCTCGGTACCCCGGCGCTGGATCTGTTGGCCGACGATGTCGAGCTGTACGTGCTGGAGCTGTCCAGCTTCCAACTGGAGACCACCGATCAGCTCAACGCCGAAGTGGCTACCTGCCTGAACATCAGTGAAGACCACATGGACCGTTACAGCGGTCTGCCGGCCTATCACCTGGCCAAGCATCGGATCTTCCGTGGTGCCCGTCAGGTGGTGATCAACCGCGACGACGCACTGTCGCGCCCGCTGATCGCCGACCAGGTGAGCTGCTGGGAATTCGGTCTGGGCAAACCTGATTTCAAACGCTTTGGCCTGCTCGAAGAGAATGGCGAAAAATCCCTGGCGTTTCGCTTCGAAGCGCTGCTGCCGGTGAGTGAACTGAAAATCCGTGGCGCGCACAACCATTCCAACGCCCTGGCGGCGCTGGCGCTCGGTCATGCCGTAGGCCTGCCGATGGAGGCCATGCTGGCCACCTTGCGCCAATTCGCCGGTTTGCCGCACCGCTGCCAGTGGGTTGGCGAGCGTGCCGGGGTGAGTTACTACGACGACTCCAAGGCCACCAACGTCGGTGCCGCGCTGGCGGCCATCGATGGTCTGGGTGGCGATATTGCCGGCAAGCTGGTACTGATCGCCGGTGGCGATGGCAAGGGTGCCGACTTCTCCGCACTGAAGGCGCCGGTAGCACGCTTCTGCCGTGCCGTGGTGCTGCTCGGTCGTGATGCCGAGCGCCTGGCCGAGGCCCTGGGTGATGTGGCGCCGCTGGTGCGCGTGCAAACCCTGGACGAGGCGGTGCAGCGCTGCAGCGAGCTGGCCGAGGCTGGTGATGCCGTGCTGCTGTCGCCGGCCTGCGCCAGTCTCGACATGTTCAAGAACTTCGAAGAGCGCGGGCGTCTGTTCGCCCAGGCGGTGGGAGGCTTGTCATGTTGACGGACTTCCTCCACGTTCGGCCTTCGCCGCTGCTCGGGCGCGGCTTCGATGTCGATTTCCCGATGCTGGCCGGCTGCCTCGCTCTGCTCGGCCTGGGCCTGGTGATGATCACCTCGGCTTCCTCGGAAGTGGCGGCGGCGTTGTCCGGTAATTCGCTGTACCACATGATTCGCCATCTGATTTATCTGGTCATCGGCCTGGGTGCTGCCGGTGTCGTGCTGATGATCCCGATGAGCTTCTGGCAGCGTTATGGCTGGATGCTCCTGCTGGCGGCGTTCGGTCTGCTGGTGTTGGTGCTGATCCCTGGTATTGGCCGCGAGGTCAACGGTGCGCGGCGCTGGATCGGTTTCGGCGCGTTCAACGTGCAGCCGTCGGAAATCGCCAAGGTGTTCGTCGTGGTCTACCTGGCCGGCTATCTGGTGCGCCGCCAGGAAGAGGTGCGCGAAAGCTGGATGGGCTTCTTCAAACCCTTTGTGGTGTTGCTGCCGATGTCCGGTCTGCTGCTGCTGGAGCCGGACTTCGGTGCCACCGTGGTGATGATGGGCTCGGCCATAGCCATGCTGTTCCTCGGCGGCGTCGGCATGTTGCGCTTCGGTTTGATGGTGGCGCTGGCGGTTGGCGCGGTGTTCGTCCTGGTACAGACCCAGGAGTATCGCCTGCAGCGTCTGATCACCTTTACCGACCCCTGGGCCGATCAATATGGCGCAGGTTACCAACTGACCCAGGCGCTGATTGCCTTTGGTCGCGGCGAATGGTTTGGCGTTGGCCTGGGCAACAGCATCCAGAAGCAGTTCTACCTGCCGGAAGCACACACCGACTTCGTCTTTTCGGTGCTGGCCGAGGAGCTGGGGCTGGTCGGTGCGCTGACCACTCTGGGGCTGTTCGTTTTCGTCTGCGTGCGTGGTCTGTATATCGGCCTGTGGGCGGAAAAGGCCAAGCAGTTCTTCTCCGCCTACGTCGCCTATGGCCTGTCCTTCCTGTGGATCGGCCAGTTCCTGATCAATATCGGCGTGAACACCGGCCTGCTGCCGACCAAGGGCCTGACACTGCCGTTCCTCAGCTACGGAGGCTCGTCGCTGGTGATCTGCTGCGTGAGTCTGGCGCTGCTGCTGCGTATTGAGTGGGAGCGGCGCAACGTGTTGGGTAACGAGGATATCGAGTTCAGTGAAGCGGACTTCGCCGAGCCGAGCAAGGAGGTCGCCCATGCGCGGTAATGTGCTGATCATGGCCGGCGGCACCGGTGGTCACGTATTCCCGGCGTTGGCCTGTGCACGCGAGTTCCAGGCGCGTGGTTACGCCGTGCACTGGCTGGGCACGCCGCGTGGCATCGAGAACGAGCTGGTGCCACAGGCCGGTTTGCCGCTGCATCTGATCAACGTCAGCGGCCTGCGTGGCAAGAGCAAACTGGCACTGCTCAAGGCGCCGTTCCAGTTGCTGCGTTCGCTGCTGCAGGCGCGGCGTATCGTGCGTGAGCTGCATCCGGTGTGCGTGCTGGGCATGGGTGGTTATGTCACCGGGCCTGGCGGCCTGGCTGCGCGCCTGGCTGGTGTGCCGTTGATCATCCATGAACAAAACGCCGTGGCCGGCACTGCCAATCGCCTGTTGTCGCGTATCGCCAATCGTATCTGCGAGGCCTTCCCGAACACCTTCGCAGCGACTGACAAGCGACGCACCACCGGTAACCCCGTGCGTGAAGAGCTGTTCCTGGAAACACCGCGTGAGCCGCTGGCCGGGCGCAAGCTGAAATTGCTGGTGCTGGGCGGCAGCTTGGGCGCCGAGCCGCTGAACAAATTGCTGCCGGCGGCGCTGGAGAAAATCCCTGCCGACCTACGTCCGCAGGTGTTCCACCAGGCCGGTAAACAACATGCCGACATCACTGCGGAGCGTTATCGCGATGCCGCGGTCGAAGCCGAGGTCGCGCCGTTCATCAAGGATATGGCGCGTGCTTATGGCTGGGCCGATCTGGTGGTTTGCCGTGCCGGCGCGCTGACCGTCAGCGAGCTGGCGGCAGCAGGGCTGCCATCGTTTCTGGTGCCGTTGCCGCACGCGATCGACGACCACCAGAGCCGCAATGCCGAATACCTGGCGAAGGAGGGCGCCGCTGTCCTTCTCCCGCAACATGCCACTGACGCGGACACGCTTGCCGCGCAGCTCACCGAGGTTCTGATGCACCTGGAAAAACTCAATGTCATGGGCGCCACCGCGCGTCGCCTGGCCAAGCCCGATGCCACCCGCACGGTGGTCGATATCTGCCAGGAGGTGATGCGTGGCTAAGTCTCCCGCTGCGGTCAAGGCAGAAGTGCGGCGCATGCGCCGTATCCGCCGCATCCATTTCGTCGGTATCGGTGGGGTGGGCATGTGCGGTATCGCCGAGGTGCTGCTCAACCTGGGTTACGAAGTATCCGGCTCCGATCTCAAGGCATCGGCCGTGACTGAGCGCCTGGAAAACTTCGGGGCGACCATTTTCATCGGGCACCGCGCGGAAAACGCCGAGCAGGCTGATGTACTGGTGGTATCCAGCGCTGTCAACACCAGCAACCCGGAGGTCGCCACTGCGCTGGGGCGTCGTATTCCGGTGGTGCCGCGTGCCGAGATGCTCGCCGAGCTGATGCGCTACCGTCACGGCATCGCCGTGGCCGGCACCCATGGCAAGACCACCACCACCAGCCTGCTGGCTTCGGTGTTCGCCGCTGGCGGGCTGGATCCGACCTTCGTCATCGGTGGCCGCCTGAACGCTGCCGGTACCAATGCCCAACTCGGCTCCAGCCGCTTCCTGATCGCCGAAGCCGATGAGAGCGACGCCAGCTTCCTGCACCTGCAGCCGATGGTTTCGGTGGTCACCAATATCGACGCCGACCACATGAGCACCTATGGCGGCGACTTCAACCGACTGAAGAAGACCTTCATCGAGTTCCTCCACAACCTGCCGTTCTACGGCCTGGCCGTGCTCTGTGTGGATGACCCGGTGGTGCGTGAACTGCTGCCGCAGGTTGGTCGTCCGACCGTGACCTACGGCTTTGCCGAAGACGCCGACGTGCGCGCGATCAACGTGCGTCAGGAGGGCATGCGCACTTACTTCACCGTGCTGCGCCCGGACTGCGAGCCGCTCGACGTGTCGGTGAACATGCCGGGCAACCACAACGTCCTCAATGCCCTGGCGACCATCGCCATCGCCACCGACGAAGGCATCGACGATGCCGCCATCGTCAGCGGCCTGTCGGGCTTCCAGGGTGTCGGTCGGCGCTTCCAGGTCTACGGCGAACTGCCGGTAGACGGCGGCAGCGTGATGCTGGTCGACGACTACGGTCATCACCCGCGCGAAGTCGCTGCCGTGATCAAGGCCGTGCGTGGCGGCTGGCCGGAGCGTCGTCTGGTGATGGTCTACCAGCCGCACCGCTACAGCCGCACCCGCGATCTGTACGACGATTTCGTGCAGGTGCTCGGGGAGGCCAATGTGCTGCTGCTGGTGGAGGTCTACCCGGCTGGCGAAGAGCCGATTCCCGGCGCCGACAGCCGCCAGCTGTGCCACAGCATCCGTCAGCGTGGCCAGCTCGATCCGATCTACGTCGAGCGTGGCGCCGACCTGGCGCCGCTGCTCAAACCGCTGCTGCGTGCCGGCGACATCCTGCTGTGCCAGGGCGCGGGCGATATCGGCGCGGTGGCACCGCAACTGATCAAACACCCGCTGTTCGTGGGGGAGTCGAAATGAGTTTGCACAGTACCCTCGATCCCAAGGCCTTCGGTCGCGTCGCCGTGCTGTTCGGCGGCAAGAGCGCCGAGCGCGAGGTGTCACTGAAATCCGGCAACGCGGTGCTCGGCGCCTTGCAGGCAGCGGGCGTGGACGCCTTCGGCATCGACGTGGGTGATGATTTCCTGCAGCGCCTTGCCAGCGAGAAGATCGACCGCGCCTTTATTGTGCTGCACGGCCGTGGTGGCGAGGATGGCTCCATGCAGGGGCTGCTCGAGTGTGCCGGTATTCCCTACACCGGCAGCGGCATTCTCGCCTCGGCGCTGGCGATGGACAAGCTGCGCACCAAACAGGTCTGGCACAGCCTTGGCCTGCCGACGCCGCGTCATGCCGTGCTGACGTCGCAAGCCGACTGCGAAGCGGCAGCTGCCGAATTGGGCTTCCCGCTGATCGTCAAACCGGCGCATGAAGGCTCGAGCATCGGCATGGCCAAGGTCGACAGCGTCGAGGCGCTGCTCAAAGCCTGGCAGGACGCCGCACGCTACGACAGTCAGGTGCTGGTCGAGCAGTGGATCGCCGGCCCGGAATACACCATCGCCGTGCTGCGTGGCCAGGTGCTGCCGCCCATTGGCCTCGGCACCCCGCACACCTTCTACGACTACGACGCCAAGTACCTGGCCGATGACACCCAGTACCGCATTCCCTGCGGCCTCTCGGCCGAGAAAGAGGCAGAACTGAAAGAGCTGACCGCGCGTGCCTGCGAGGCCGTGGGCACTCAGGGCTGGGCGCGTGCCGACGTGATGCAGGATGCCAGCGGCCAGTTCTGGCTGCTGGAAGTGAACACCGTACCGGGCATGACCGATCACAGCCTGGTGCCGATGGCCGCGCGTGCTGCCGGTCTGGATTTCCAGCAACTGGTGCTGGCGATCCTGGCGGACAGCGTCGAGGCGAGGGGTTAAGTCATGACAGCGGCTTTGCGTCACCAGGACACGCTGAGGGCTCCGCTGCGCGGCAAGCCCGCGCCGCGTGGCGCCAGCCGTCTGGTGGCCAAGGAGCCGATGCGCTTGCGCCTGCCCAAGGCGGATTTCTCCTGGGTAGGCCGTTTGCTTTGGCCGTTGCTGCTGGTCGCTCTGGGGTTCGGCGCCTACGAGGGGGCGCAGCGTCTGCTGCCCTATGCCGACCGCCCGATTGCACGCATCAGCGTGCAGGGCGACCTGGCCTATATCAGCCAGCAGGCAGTGCAGCGGCGCATCGCGCCATTCATCGAGGCGAGCTTTTTCAGCGTCGACCTGCGCGGCATGCGCGAGGAGCTCGAGCGCATGCCCTGGATCGCTCATGCCGAAGTGCGTCGCGTATGGCCGGATCAGATCGACGTGCGCCTCGAAGAGCAACTGCCTATCGCCCGGTGGGGTGACGAAGCGCTGCTCAACAATCAGGGTCAGGCGTTTGCGCCGCAGGAACTGGACAACTATCAGCATCTGCCGCAGCTGTCCGGCCCGAAGCGGGCGCAGCCGAAGGTGATGCAGCAGTACCAGATGCTCAGCCAGTTGCTGCGGCCGATGGGCTTTACCGTGGTCGGGCTGCAGTTGCGCGAACGCGGCAGCTGGTTTCTCTCGGCTACCGAGAACACCAGCGGCCAGCGCATCGACATCCTGCTGGGACGTGATCACGTGGTGGAAAAAATGCGTCGTTTCGCCGCCATCTATGAGCGGGAACTGAAAGAACAGAGCGCGAACATCGCGCGCATCGACCTGCGTTATGCCAACGGCCTGGCCGTGGCCTGGCGTGAGCCGGTGGAGCCGGCTGCGGCCGAGCAGAAAGTGAATTGAGGAGAGGCAGGACTAATGAATAGCGCGCAGAGCGGCAAGATGATCGTTGGCCTGGACATCGGCACCTCCAAGGTGGTGGCGCTGGTGGGCGAGGTGACGGCCGACGGCCAGCTGGAAATCGTCGGTATCGGCACCCATCCGTCGCGCGGGCTGAAGAAGGGCGTGGTGGTCAATATCGAGTCCACCGTGGCCTCGATCCAGCGCGCCGTTGAAGAAGCCCAGCTGATGGCCGGCTGCCGCATCCATTCGGCTTTCGTCGGCCTCGCCGGCAATCACATCCGCAGTCTCAACAGTCACGGTATCGTCGCCATCCGTGATCGTGAAGTGAGCCCGGCCGACATTGAGCGCGTGCTCGACGCCGCGCAGGCCGTGGCGATTCCCGCGGACCAGCGCGTGCTGCACACCCTGGCCCAGGATTACGTGATCGATAACCAGGAAGGCGTGCGCGAGCCGCTGGGCATGTCCGGGGTGCGCCTGGAGGCCAAGGTGCACGTGGTCACCTGCGCCGTGAATGCCGCGCAGAACATCGAGAAGTGTGTGCGCCGCTGCGGCCTGGAAGTCGACGACATCATCCTCGAGCAGCTTGCGTCCGCTTATTCGGTACTGACCGAGGACGAGAAGGAACTGGGCGTGTGCCTGGTGGATATCGGCGGTGGCACCACCGATATCGCCATCTTCACCGAAGGCGCGATTCGCCACACCGCGGTGATCCCGATTGCCGGTGACCAGGTGACCAACGACATCGCCATGGCCCTGCGTACGCCGACCCAGTACGCCGAGGAGATCAAGATCCGCTATGCCTGCGCCCTGGCCAAGCTGGCCGGTGCCGGCGAAACCATCAAGGTGCCGAGCGTCGGTGATCGTCCTCCGCGTGACCTCTCGCGTCAGTCCCTGGCCGAAGTGGTCGAGCCACGTTACGACGAGCTGTTCACCCTGGTGCAGGCCGAGCTGCGCCGCAGCGGCTACGAAGACCTGATTCCCGCCGGCATCGTCATGACTGGCGGCACGGCGAAGATGGAAGGCGCGGTGGAGCTGGCCGAGGAAATTTTCCACATGCCGGTTCGACTGGGCGTACCGCACAGCGTCAAGGGTATGGGCGACGTGGTGCGCAACCCGATTTATTCCACCGGTGTGGGCTTGCTGTTGTACGGGCTGCAGAAGCAGAACGACGGCATTTCCATGTCGGTGGGCAGTCCTTATCAGGACGAGAGCAAAACCCCGGTACTCGAACGCATCAAGCGTTGGGTGCAAGGCAATTTCTAAATTTTGCAGTAGGCGTTACACAACTAGAAAGGAAGGAGAGGGATCATGTTCGAACTAGTAGACAACATTCCACAAAGCGCGGTGATCAAGGTCATCGGTGTCGGTGGTGGCGGCGGTAACGCGGTCAATCACATGGCGGTCAGCAACATCGAGGGTGTCGAGTTCATCTGCGCCAACACCGATGCGCAGGCGCTGAAGAACATCGGTGCGCGCACCGTGCTGCAGCTCGGCCCGGGCGTGACCAAGGGCCTGGGCGCTGGCGCCAATCCGGAAGTCGGTCGTCAGGCCGCGCTGGAAGATCGCGAGCGCATCGCCGAAGTGCTGGCCGGCACCGACATGGTGTTCATCACCACCGGCATGGGTGGTGGCACCGGTACCGGCGCTGCTCCGGTGATCGCCGAGGTGGCCAAGGAACTGGGCATTCTCACCGTGGCCGTGGTCACCCGTCCGTTCCCGTTCGAGGGCAAGAAGCGCATGGTCATCGCCGATGAAGGCATCCGCGCGCTGGCCGAGAGCGTCGACTCGCTGATCACCATCCCCAACGAAAAACTGCTGACCATCCTCGGCAAGGACGCCAGCCTGCTGTCCGCCTTCGCCAAGGCTGACGACGTGCTGGCCGGCGCGGTGCGCGGTATCTCCGACATCATCAAGCGTCCGGGCATGATCAACGTCGACTTCGCCGACGTGAAAACCGTGATGAGCGAAATGGGCATGGCGATGATGGGCACTGGCTGTGCCAGCGGTCCGAACCGTGCGCGTGAAGCCACCGAAGCGGCCATCCGCAACCCGCTGCTGGAAGACGTCAATCTGCAGGGCGCTCGCGGCATCCTGGTGAATATCACCGCCGGTCCTGACCTGTCCCTGGGCGAGTACTCCGACGTGGGTAGCATCATCGAGCAGTTCGCTTCCGAGCACGCCACCGTCAAGGTCGGCACCGTGATCGACGCCGACATGCGCGACGAACTGCACGTCACCGTGGTCGCTACCGGCCTCGGCGCGCGCATGGAGAAGCCGGTCAAGGTGGTCGACAACACCGTTCAGGTCGCCGTCAGCCAGCCGGTTGCCCAGCAGCCTGCCGCGCAGCCGCGCAGCGAGCAGTCGGTCAACTACAAGGACTACGAGCGTCCGACTGTGCAGCGCCAGAGCCACGGTGGCGCCGCCACTGCAGCCAAGCTCAATACTCAGGATGATCTCGATTACCTGGATATCCCGGCTTTCCTGCGTCGCCAGGCTGATTGATGGAATTTATCAGGAGCATATGGGTGATTGGTGTTCAGCAAAGGTCGGTTCTGCTATTATTTCCGGCCATTGTTGAAAACAATTCGCAACTAGCGATATAGCGGCCAAGCCATGATCAGACAACGCACCCTGAAAAACATCATCCGTGCCACCGGCGTTGGCCTGCATTCGGGGGAGAAGGTTTACCTGACCCTGAAGCCGGCTCCGGTGGATACCGGTATCGTGTTTCGTCGTACCGACCTCGACCCCGTGGTGGAAATCCGCGCACTGGCCGGGAATGTCGGTGAAACCACCATGTCGACCACATTGATCAATGGTGATGTCAAGGTGGATACGGTAGAGCATCTGCTTTCGGCCATGGCAGGCCTGGGCATCGATAACGCCTACGTCGAGCTCTCCGCGTCCGAAGTACCGATCATGGATGGCAGTGCTGGTCCCTTTGTGTTCCTGATTCAATCCGCTGGCCTGCAGGAGCAGGAAGCGCCGAAGAAGTTCATCCGCATCCTGCGTGAGGTGACTGTGGAGGAGGGCGATAAGCGCGCTACCTTCGTGCCTTTCGACGGTTTCAAGGTGAGCTTCGAGATCGACTTCGATCACCCCGTGTTCCGCAATCGCACGCAGAGCGCCAGTGTGGATTTCTCCAGCACGTCTTTCGTCAAGGAAGTCAGCCGGGCCCGTACCTTCGGTTTCATGCGTGACATCGAGTTCCTGCGTTCGCAGAACCTGGCGCTCGGTGGCAGTGTGGAGAACGCCATCGTGGTCGACGAACATCGTGTGCTCAATGAAGACGGCCTGCGTTACGAGGACGAATTCGTCAAACACAAGATTCTCGATGCCATCGGTGACCTGTACCTGCTGGGTAACAGCCTGATCGGCGAATTCAAGGGCCTCAAGTCTGGTCACGCGCTCAACAATCGTTTGCTGCGCACGTTGATTGAGCAGACTGATGCCTGGGAAATGGTGACCTTCGAGGACGCCAAGCTCGCACCGATCTCTTACATGCGCCCTGTCGCGGCGGTGTAAGCGCACTCTCTTTCCAGCTTCAATTGAGGCCACCTTCGGGTGGCCTTTTTTA